>JBGGMQ010000860.1:0-6942 GCA_041287975.1 Verrucomicrobium sp.
TGGGCCTGTCGTCTTGGAGGCACCCCCGAAAATGCTCGGCTTCGCCATGGATGCCTTGCAGCGCTATCTCGTCGATATTGGCGCACTAGGGCCCGACAAGGGAAGGGGCGGAAAGTTCTTGTTTGTTCCGCCAGGCTACACTGGGGAAATTCCAGACGGTTACTTCGTCGCCAAATCGCCGACCTACACAGTAGGTTTTGGAGTCCGGGGCTTCAAGGTGGACGGCAAGACAGATCAAGCCGTCGCCCTGATGAAGCAAATGAAGATCTACCCGCTTAACCAAAAAAAATCGCCACCTGCGATGAATTTCTTAAACGGGTCCGGAAAAGCGATCAACACCATCCATCCCGACACCTTTGCTTTTTTTGAAATGCTTGCGCAACTGGTGGAGGATGAGCCGTCGGAAATCTTCACTTCGCTCGAACGCTTCCAGATGCAGGCCATAGGCATCGAGAAGGGTAAGCCTTTCAAGCCTGATGACAAGGCCAAGGCACTCCTCAATGAGGCTGCCCGAGTTGGGAGCGCATTTGCCCGCGCCAACAGTTATGCGTCACCCGTCCCCGACACGTATTTCTATCCGGATCGCAAATGGCAGTACGTCGGCGAAGTGCCATACGACTTTATAAAGAACGGGATTCTCCAGGTGGACAGGCGGGCCTATGTTTACTACATGGCCCTCGGGAATTCTCCGGCCATGATGTCGAAGAATGTGGGCATAGGCTCCTACTACCTCTGGTCCTACAAAGACCGCGAAGGGGAATTCCTCGACGGAGCGAAGACTTATAAACTTCACATCCCTGCAAATGTTCCCGCAAAGGACTTCTGGTCGGTCCTGGTCTACGATTCTCTCAGCCGGTCCGAATTGAAGAATGGGCAACCCTTTCCCTCGGTAAGCCTCTACAGCAATCCCAAGAGCAATGGGGATGGCTCAGTTGATGTCTATTTCGGTCCCGACATGCCACCCGGGCAGGAAAAAAACTGGATCAAGACGGTGCCTGGCAAAGGCTGGTTTCCGATCTTCCGATTCTATGGCCCGCTGGAACCCCTTTTCGACAAAACTTGGAAGCTAAGTGACATCGAGTTGGTGAAATGACCCTGCCCCTCCTTATGAAGGCGAAGTCCACATTTATCATTTGCGCTGTTGCCGCCTTCACGGTCGCCGCTCATCTTTGTCACACCCAGGCCGCAGACGCGATCCCGGTCGGTGTGGACAACTTTATCCGTGCCGAGACTGACCTGTACTTCAGCAACATGGTCAAAGATGGCTCCTTCGGCAAATTCGTGCATCGTCGGGAGCCTGCGGCCATCGACAACCAGACTGTCATTCGCCTCAACCGTGACACTCTCTATTCCGCTGCCGTGTTTGACCTTGAGGCCGGTCCCGTCACCATCACCCTCCCGGATGCGGGCAAGCGCTTTATGTCGCTGATGATCGTGAATGAAGATCACTATCTGCCCAAGGTGATCTACAAACCCGGCCCGCACACGCTGGACAGGGCAACCATTGGCACGCGCTACTTCGCTGCCGCGATCCGCACTCTTGTAGATCCCGCGAACCCTGAAGATGTCAAAGCCGTTCACACCCTGCAGGACGCCGTCAAAATCCAGCAAGCCGCAGCGGGAAGCTTCAAGGTGCCTGATTGGGACCCGGCGAGCCAAAAGAAGGTGCGTGATGCGCTCCTGGCCTTGGGCTCCACGATTCCCAACTTCAACAAGGCCTTTGGCACGAAAGAGGAGGTGGACCCTATCCGCCATCTTATAGGCACAGCAGTGGGCTGGGGAGGGAATCCTGACAAAGACGCCTCCTACCTCAATGCAACTCCTTCGCAGAATGATGGCAGCACTGCCTACAGGCTGGTGGTGAAGGATGTGCCCGTTGATGCCTTCTGGTCCATTAGTGTGTACAACGCCGCGGGCTACTTCGAGAAGAACGCACAGAACGCCTACTCAGTGAACAGCATCACGGGAAAGAAAAGCAGCGATGGCTCGATCGTAATCCAGTTCGGAGGGACGGACGACAAGACCAGCAACTACCTGCCCATCGTGAAAGGCTGGAATTACGCCGTGCGGCTCTACCGGCCGCGCACTGAGATCCTGAATGGCACCTGGAAGTTCCCTGATGCCGTGCCACTCAAACAATGAGGGTGACATCACCCTCAGCATCTTTGCATTCCAGCATTTTCTTGAGGTTTCAGAAACTACCAAACGCCATGAAAACATCCGCCGCTTCAGGCCTTGTCGCCTGCCTTCTCACCCTCTGTCTCCTGACCTCCCTTACTGGTTGTGCCAGTATGGATGCCCCCAACAAGGAAGCGCTGCTGTCCGCCGCGGGTTTCCGCGTCTTCACCCCACAGACGCCCAAGCAGAAAGAACTGTATGCTGCCGCGCCTTCCTACAAGGTCCAGCGGGCGAACGCGAACGGCAAGATCTTCTACGCCTACAAGGACGAAGCCAAAGGCGTCGCCTACATCGGCGGAGAGGCTGAATACCAGCGCTATCAACAACTGGCCGTCCAGAAGAGCATTGCCCAGGACAACTACATGGCCGCCCAGATGAACCAGCAGATGGCCTGGGGCTGGTACGGAGCCTGGGGACCCAGGACCTTCTGGTGGTACTAAGTTCATCACCGTCCGCCCTCCACACCGCTCCAAGCAGCCATTCTACGCTCTCCGCCCGACCATGAAAAGCCCCCTGCCCCACCCTCCGCATCTACTCTCCGTTTTAGCAGCAATCGGATGCACCAGTCTTCCGCTCATGGCGCAAGGTCCTGTGACGGTGGCACCACCGGCAGTAGTCGCGGCAGTGCCGGCAGCCACCCCATCCGAAGCTTACGAGAGCACGCTTGTCCTTCGAGCAAGCCAGCTCCTGCAACCGGTCTTCATTTCGGGGCCGCTGTTTCGGGTGCGTGAAGGGATTAACCCTGTTTGGGGGATGAATACTTATGCCATCGACACGACCTACTACGGGACCTTCCTTGCCTGGGGCAACAACCAGCTCCTCGACCGCATCGCGGAGATCAGCGCCATCAGGCGCATGGATGCGGTGATGGCGACCAAGGCCTACGCCGACGCCGTGGAGGAGGCTGCGGACGAAGAGGAAGACGCTGCTGACGACATCGTGCCGCCAGCAGTAGACTCCATTCAGGAAGTTCACAGCGGCATTGGGAAATTCTTCCACCGCATTGGCCAGGACATCAAGAAAGACAGGGATGAGGAAAAACGCCATGACTACCAGTCCTTCCAGTACAAGAGCACGGCCGGAGTCGCCAAGGCCAAGCGGGACCTCTGCCGCAAGTTGGGCATCAATCCCTACAGCACCAACCCCATCCTCCAGGCCAGGCTCGATGGCTTGAGCCGGGCACTCGGCTTGGGAGGCTTCACCATGGTACTGGGTGAAGCGTCCGCTGATCCTATTGCCTCTGCCGTTGCGGCCAATCGCGGGACTCCACCCGCTCAATTGGCGACCTTAGTGTATGACAAGAGTCTCAGCGAGCTGCACACGGCCAACCAGACGGCAATGCAACTCGTGGGAATCAGCCCGCTTGATGCGACTGCATTTCTCTCCAGCTCCAGCTACACTCCCTGGCAGCAAACTCAGCTTGTCCTGGCCCTCCAGTCGCTCGCGGGGGTGAAGGGACTGGATCTCTTTCTGCGTGACGCGACGGCATCCGCCACGGAGCAAACCGACGCCATCTTCTACACGGAAACGGCGCAGTTGATGGGCAAGTTCCAAACCTCACTAGGACAAATCGCCCGTATTGAAAAGCAAAACAACGCTCCCTTCTGCATCCTGCGTGATGACTCGGTGCTGCTGGCCCTCCACTGGGACTACGCGAGCTGGACGCCAACTGCGGACAAGTGTGCGAAGTGGCTGCAATCCCTGCAGGTGAATGGCAAGAAGCCCACCTCCATCACCATCGCCATCACGGGCGCGGCATCGCCACGACTGCGTCTGGAGATGGAGCAGCGCGGATTCCGGGTGCTGGACCGCCAGGATCGCGGGCCGCTCAATTGATCTGCAAACACCACCTTCAAAGAATCAATGCCGACTACAAAAACATATAACCATGAAACTACGAACCTTTAAGATTGCGTCGGCCCTGCTCGTCGCAGGATTGCTCGCACCCAGCCTTCTCCAGGCTCAAAGTGCCGGAAAGAAGCCCAACATCCTCGTCATCTTCGGTGACGACGTCGGCCAGACAAACATCAGCGCCTATGGCCAGGGGGTGGTGGGATACACCACGCCGAACATTGATCGAATTGCCAAGGAGGGCATGATGTTCACTGACTACTACGCAGAGAACAGTTGCACGGCGGGGCGATCAACATTCATCACGGGACAGGCCTGTCTCAGGACCGGTCTCTCCAAGGTAGGCTTGCCGGGCGTGCCCGTGGGTCTTCAGAAAGGCGACATCACCATCGCCCAGGCCATCAAGCCACTTGGCTATGCCACCGGGCAGTTCGGCAAGAATCACCTTGGAGACAAGGATGAGTATCTGCCATCCAATCACGGCTTTGATGAATTCTACGGCAACCTCTACCATCTCAATGCGGAAGAGGAGCCGGAGCAGCCCTACTGGCCAAAGGATCCGAATGACCCAATCCGGAAAAACTTCACGCCGCGTGGTGTGATCCACTCCTTCGCAGATGGCAAGGTCGAGGATACGGGGCCGCTCAATCGCAAGCGCATGGAAACCGTCGACGACGAAACGACCGGAGCTTGCATCGATTTCATCCAGCGGCAGTCGAAGGCTGGCAAGCCGTTCTTCACGTGGATGAACTTCACACGCATGCACCTGTTCACCCATGTCCGAGAATCCATGCGAGGTCAGAGCGGCATGCAGGGAAATGAGTATGCCGATGGCATGCTCGAGATGGATGCCAACGTGGGCAAGTTGCTGAAGGCACTCGACGATCTGAAGATTGCCGAGAACACCATTGTCATCTTCACGACAGACAATGGTCCGAACCAGTTCTCCTGGCCAGATGCAGCAACTACGCCCTTCCGCAACGAGAAGAACTCAAACTGGGAAGGCGCCTTCCGCGTGCCCGCCATCATCCGCTGGCCGGGCAAGATCAAGGCCGGAGAAGTCTCCCGCCAGATGTTCTCGGGACTCGACTGGTTCCCAACGCTGCTCGCAGCGGCAGGCGATACCACGGTGAAGGATCGCCTGCTCAAAGGATGGAAGCCTGAGGGCAATGCCACTACGTTCAAGAACCATCTGGATGGCTTCAACCAACTGGACTATCTCACGGGCAAAGCCGAGAAGAGCGCGCGCACGGAGTTCTACTACTTCAACGATGACGGCGATCTCGTGGGAATGCGGTATGGCGACTGGAAGCTGGTCTTCAGCGAACAACGCGCCCCTGGCGGTTTTGCGGTCTGGTCCAATCCGTTCACTTCACTGCGCGTCCCGAAGATGTTCAACCTGCGCATGGACCCCTATGAGCGTGCTGACATCGTATCCGACCAGTACTACGACTGGCTGACTGCAAACGACTATATCATCACGGGTGGCATGCTCCAGGCGACGGCTTTCCTCGAAACATTCGTTGCCTATCCACCCAGCCAGCGGCCACCGAGCTTCAGTATCGACCAGGTGCGCAGAGGCGTGAACAAGAAGATCGACGAGTCGTTCAAAGCTCGCGGTCTTGAGAAGTGACCCAGGTCAATCCATCGACCATCATTGTTCTTGCCTCT
The DNA here is from genome assembly GCA_041287975.1 of Verrucomicrobium sp. Taxonomy (GTDB): domain Bacteria; phylum Verrucomicrobiota; class Verrucomicrobiia; order Verrucomicrobiales; family Verrucomicrobiaceae; genus Verrucomicrobium. The sequence continues at coordinate 5,701 of JBGGMQ010000860.1, forward strand.
CGTTTTCGATCCCGGCAGGCCGCTGAGCGAGAGGCAAGGATTGTTGTGAAGAAACTCCCTGCGGCAGGACCGCCAGGATTGCGGGCCCCTCAGTTGATCATCTGGAACCTACACCATAGATCTATGAAACCACAAACCTGCAAGCGTGCAGCAACCCTCATCATTGCAGGGCTGCTCTTCCCCTGGCTTCTTCAGGCCCAGGAGTCCGGCAAGAAGCCCAACATCCTCGTCATCATGGGGGATGACATAGGGTGGTTCAATCCAAGCTGTTACAACAGCGGCATGATGGGCTACAAAACTCCCAATATTGATCGCATTGCGAGCGAAGGCGCGCGGTTCACCGACTGGTACGCTCAGCAGAGTTGCACTGCCGGACGCGCCGCATTCGTCACGGGCCAGTCCCCGATCCGCACGGGACTTACGAAAGTCGGTCTGCCGGGCTCCGATATCGGCTTAAGTGACAAAGATCCAAGCGTTGCGGAGTTCATGAAGCAACTTGGCTACGCGACCGGGCAATTCGGCAAGAATCACCTCGGCGACAAGGACGAGTTCCTGCCGACCTCACACGGATTCGATGAGTTCTTCGGCAACCTCTACCACCTCAATGCGGAGGAGGAGCCAGAGAATCCTGACTATCCGAAAAGTCCGGAGTTCAAGAAAAAGTTCGGCCCGCGAGGCGTCATTAAGTCCACCGCCGATGGGAAGATCGAAGACACGGGACCATTGACCAAAAAGCGCATGGAGACGGTGGATGAGGAATTCCTCGCGGCATCCCTCGATTTTATGGATCGGCAGCACAAGGCCAACCGACCATTCTTCTGCTACTACAACAGCACTCGCATGCACGTCTTCACCCACCTGAAGAAGGAGAGCGAAGGCAAGACTGGCTTAGGCGTCTATCCCGACGGGATGGTTGAACACGACGGCATGGTCGGACAGCTCCTCAAGAAGCTGGATGATCTCGGCATCGCGGACAACACCATCGTCGTCTACACCACCGACAACGGCGCTGAAGTGATGACATGGCCCGACGGCGGCACGACGCCTTTCAAAGGCGAGAAAGCGACCAATTGGGAAGGTGGCTTCCGCGCCCCGACATGTATCCGCTGGCCGGGCGTCATCAAACCGGGCATGGTCATCAACGACATCTGCGCGCACGAAGACTTCATCCCGACCTTTGCCGCCGCTGCCGGGGAGCCTGACCTCGTCGAGAAAGTGAAGAAGGGGTATGCCGCCAACGGC
>JBGGMQ010000861.1:0-4283 GCA_041287975.1 Verrucomicrobium sp.
GCTTTTCCCACGGGATCTGGCTTATGGTGATCGGCCGGTACGCATCGAGCGATTTCAGGTCAAACACCAGCAGCTCTTTCCCCGGCTCCATGCGGGACTGTACGGCTTCGTCACCCCTTGATTTGATCTTCCCGGACACAACGGTCACTGCCGTCTTCGCGGTCGGTAGCAACACCGAATTCTCTGTTCCTGCCGGGCAGGCAAATTCCTGCAGCACCTTCCTCCGCCCCACGTCCACCAGCGTCATGCCTCCGTTGGCGGCGGCATTGGAGACAAGGAGAAACTCCTTCTCCGCAGCTTCAAAAAGCACCCCGCGATCCGGGAATGCCGTTCCCCAACCGCCAGAGAGTGCACAGGGCATGTATTGAAGGCGCTTCCAAGTGCCGCGCATGGCGGAATCCAGTTCCGTGAAGGCCAGCGCTCCATACAAGTCCAGAGACACCACCAGGGTGTTCGTCTTCGGTGCGATGAACATCATCTCGGGATTGGGGCCCTGTTCCCGCAGGTCATTACCGAGATGCAGTCCAGCGTGATCCCTTGGCAGTTGCAGGTCTCCCAGCGGCGTGAAGGATTTCAGGTCAAACAACAACACCCGGCTTCCCAGATTCTTGCCCTTCTCGCTGTCCTTCTGAAACGTCACCAGCGCCTGGTCCTTCCCTGGCACAAGCAAGATGTCCTCTCCTTTGCGGCCAGGTGGCGTGAGTCCGTCACGCGAGTTCCAACTCCTTTCGATCTTCGCGGTCTTGAGGTTGATCGAGTAGAACCATCCTTTCGTGGCCACCAGAAAGGCACTCCCAGCTTTGGCGACGACATCTTCAGTCTTGCCTTCCAACTCCACCGTCCCGAGCAACTGCGGTTCTTCACCCGTCTGGTAGATCCACGCCTTCGTCCCCTCATCAGACGTCACCACCACTTGCTGGCCGTCTTCAGACACCGCCAGCTTCTTGGGCAGATCCAGGTCGGCAGTCCCCAGGGGCTGGTGCTTGCGGATCTCGCCCGTAACCTCATCCACCTCCAACATGGCAGCTCCACCGCTCGCCTTGCCAAAGGTATAATAGAACGTCGTCGCGCCAAGTTGCGGCAAGAGTGCCAGACACGTCCCAAGGATCACGCATAGAACGCCAAGTGTTTTGGGCGCAAATCGCAGCATGCTGTCACTTGGATTCATGCAGCAGCGGCACCTGGGAAATGAATGGGATGACTTCATTGGGAGGAGAGCGTGGAAAAGGCTTCCTAGAGTTTTCTGACGAAATCTCAAGGTGATATCCCCCACCCCGTCATGCACATTCCTATAACCTCATGATGATGTGCGCATTAGCGTTATGTTACATAATGGTAACGGTTGCACTCACCCCTCGAATCTCCCGCGGACCGCAAATCAGCGTGTTTTGACGCATTTCTTCCCATCCCCCTGCGCGATCAACCCTTGCTGCTGGCCGACGCGGGCGCTTTGAGACTTAACTGAGAGAACGTAATCAGGCACCTCTTCGCAAAAAACATTTCATGAGGTTAATCCCCCTCCCGCACATTCTCATCACGCTTCATGGCGAGTTATTTCATTGAGGCAGAGGACATTACCATTTAGTGACGCAATGGTTGCCCTAAATGTCATGAGTTTTTTCAACCGCCTCTTAGGATCGTTGCCGAACGATGCGGCGAAACTCTCGATCCATCCCAACGGCACCCCATGAGGTTGCACGTGGCGGACGCCTATCCTCCCATGGACAAGGCAATGAGTTACCTGAGATAATCCATTCTACGGCGGTTTCTTTTTCTCAGGATATTCAGGAACCGGGAAATCCCCCTGCAAATTCCAGGCCACACGTCTCACCCGGCAACAACACGTCTGCATGTCTGCCAGTCGTGGCCTGCCCCCCTTTGCCTGAAACTCCAGGCATCCCAATTCGGTGGAACATCCCCTCGGCCCGGGCCCAGGCCAGGGGCCACCGTCCTCAAAAAACGCATACGCACGCATCCCACTCCGGGATGGCAAAAAAGCTAGTAGTCAGCAAGTGAGAAAAAAATCGAACTAAGACTATGAACACTCGCAAAATGTCAAAAATCCTCCTCCTGAGCGTGCTCGCTTCAGGAAGCGCTCCCACATGGGCAGCCAACGTGTACGCTCCGACGTCTCCGGACAACGACTCCAATGTTCCCCCGCGGAACTTGACCAGTCTGTCTCCGAGCACGCCTGAATTGTTCACGACCTTTACCGGCACGCAGTCCACGCTGGCCGCGTTGGGCTTCTTCGTGAGCAACGACCCGAACACTCCCGCCTTTGGCGGCATCGACACGGGTTCGAACGGCACTGCCGGCTTCTATGCCTATGGTCCGTACAACTCGCACTACGCCCTCGGTCTTCTGGAAGCCTCTGGCACCACGGACTCCCGAGCGTATCTCAAGCTCAAGAATGACACGGGTGCCAGCGTGACCCGCCTCCTTGTGTCGTATGACATCGAGCAGTGGCGTGACGGTGCCCGCGTGAACCAGATCGGTCTGCGCTACAGCCCCACCTACAACGGCTTCAGCAGCTACTCCGATGTGGTCACCACCTCCACGACCTCCCCGTTGGGCAACCCTGGCACCGCGGCAGCCGTGAATCCTCCGGTTTCCCAGGCCGTATCCGCTCTTGTCACGCTGCCAGCCACGCTGGTCGCGAACGACAAGGGTTACCTGCGCTGGGGCTACTCCAGCCCCGGCAGTGGCTCCCGTGACGGCTTCGGCCCCACGAACATCAAGATCGTCCCGCTCAACACCGGCACCGCGCGCACTCGTAGCGGCGCCAGCGGCACGAACTGGTTCGCCACCACTGCCTGGACCTCCTATACCTGGGCCGGCAGCAGCAACAACGCCGTCTTCGCCAGCACCGCCCTCAGCCCGGTGAACCTGGACGCCAGCGCCTCGGTGGTGGACATCCTGTTCAACGACAGCTTCACCATCAGCAAGTCCGCCGGTTCACCCGTGCTGACGACCAGCGGCATCATCAACGTGGCCGCCTCTGAAGTGGGCACCATCGCGGTCGACCTCGACAGCGTCTACGGCATCTACAAGCTGGGCAGAGGCGAGCTCGTCATCTCCGCTGTCACCTCCAGTGACAACGGCGTGAACGTCCTCGAAGGCACCCTCACCCTCGGAATCGACAACGCCCTGAACGCGGCCAACAAGCTCTCCGTGAACAACGGCACGTTCAAGACCAATGGTTACGACGTGACGGTGGAAGCCCTCGTCGCCTCCGAAAGCGCCAGCAACATCGTGGACCTCGGGTCCTCCGGTGGCAGCGTGCTGACGGTCGACATGGATGTGACATCCACCGCCTCCTTCCGCGGCCTGATCATCGGTTCCGATGCCACCGCGAAGATCCTCAAAAAGGGCGTCGGCACCCTCCGGTTCCGCTCCTCCCCCAAGACCTACTCCGCCATCACCCAGGTGGACGAAGGTGTGCTTGAAGTGACCCAGAACGCCGAACTCACCAACACCGCTGACGTCATCGTTCGCGGCGAGACGAGCCTTGATGCGGACCCTGATCAGCACGGCACCCTCTACATCACCAACGACAGCGGCTCCAACGAGTCGTTCACCTTTGGTTCCAGCGTCGTGATCGACGTCAAGGGCGGCGAAATCGAATTCGAAACCACCGACAACGAAGAGCTCACCCTGACGAACGGCATCGCCTTCGATTCCACGGATGTGACCGGTGTCAACGAGGCCCACAACAACATCAAGGCTGAAGACGACACCGTCATCCGCCTGACCGGCGTCCTCTCGGGCGCAGGTGGTCTGCGCAAGACCGGCACGGGTGACCTTGTCATCACGAACGCGAGCAACACGCTTGCGTCCGTTGAGCTTCGCAATGGCAGCCTCGATCTCGCAACGGGCGCTTCCATCGGTGGCGCCTCCGCCGGCCAGGGTCGTCTCTTCATCAAGGACGAGGCCAACACCCGCACCTTCACCTTCCATGACAACCTCACGGTTGCCTGGCTTGAAGCAAGCGCCCCGGCCGCCCCGGCCGCCAACACCGGCTTCCTGGCCATCCCCAGCACCAAAACGCTGACGGTCAATCAGACGGCTGTGCTCGACACCAACGACGAAGACGGCGACCTCGACACCACTGAGGAGCTCAAGCCTTCTTATGACATCGCCATGAGCGGCTCCGGCAGCTTCGTGAAGGACGGCAACGGCACCCTGAAGTTTACCAACAACGCGAAGACTCTCACAGGCTCCGTCACGGTGACCAAGGGCGTGCTCCAGGTCTCCAAGAATGGCGTCATCAGCGGCACGGGTGT
>JBGGMQ010000862.1:0-4047 GCA_041287975.1 Verrucomicrobium sp.
TATGAGGTATGAGGTATGAGGTATGAGGTATGAGGTATGAGGTATGAGGTATGAGGTATGAGGTATGAGGTATGAGGTCAGTGCCGGGCGGCGGATCAGGACAGCTTCAGTTTCTTGCTGAGGAATTTTATGGAGTCAGAGGAACTGGAGTCCCGGTAGAGATCCAGCGCCTCTTCTTTGGACATGCTGAAACCCAGGGTGCTGATGAGTCCCGCTGCCGTGGACACGGGAGTCTCTGCCTTGCGATCCTTCAGGTACGCGTCGAAGTCGTCCGCTGTAGGGTTGGTGATTCCCTTCTGCCGGAAGTGGGCGCCTGTTTCTTCCTTGAACCGGTGGTAGAGGGAGGCGGTGGCCACCCCGGTATCGCGGGCCAGCAGCTTTTTCGAGGCATAGTTCTGCACATCCTGCACAGTGAACTGGTCCGCCGTGGCGGTGATGCCCTGTGCCGCGAGTGCCTTGATCATTTTGTCGGTGATTTTCCCCATGGCCTTGGCGTCCTTGCCCGTGAGGCCCAGATCGCCCACTTTCGTGGCAGGATCTTTGCCCTGCACGTTTTTGAGCGTGGTTTGCAGGGCCTCTTTGATGCCGCTGCTGTTCACGTGGCGGGCCAGCTTGTAGATGCCGTAGCCGATTGCAGCCAACGCGGCTGCGCCAGCCAGGCCCCAACCGATAGGTGTCGCGATAAGCACCGCGCCCGCGGTTGTCGCCACCGTGCCTGCCGTGACGGCGATTGCCACCCCACCGGCCACTGCAGTTCCCGCGCCCCCCAGGGCACCGAAGAAGTTCTTGGTCGCGCTCAGTCCCTTGTCCACCGACTGCTTGGTCTGCTTCAACTTCAGTCGTTCGGCGATCGCGAGGAGTTCACCATCGTCCTGCTTGATCCCAGTGGTGCTCTTGAGGACCTTGGTGGACTGGGCTTTCAGTGCGAGCTGAACGTTGCGTTCGTTGACGTCATTGTACATCTCATAGGAGTTCACCGCCATCGTGAGAGGTCCCACCACCACGCCCGTCACCCCACTCGCCAGCTTGAATCCCTCGGCGGCGACCGTACCCGCTCCAGAGGACAACATCCCGATGTCGGTAATGGCTTTCTGGCCATCCCAAAGCGACTTGACCATCTTGGCACGTTCCAGCGGCACGCTGTCGTTGTAGCTGGTGAGATCTTTTTCTGCGTTGCGGCCTTTCATGCGCCCCGTCACAGCCAGATTCTTCAAGACGGCATCGATGTCCGTCAGCAGGTCATCGCTTTTCTGAAGGCGTTCACCCAGAGTCGTGAGCGACTTGTCCATGGTGTCGATACTGGCATCCATTTCGCTCAACGTCGTGTCGAGCCTGTCCGCTTCGGTTTCAAAGTCGCGCAGATCCGAGTCGATATGAGCCCGGCTTTCCACGATGCCACGATCTACCGGGCCTCCACCTTTGGCGCTTATCTGTGCGTCCAAGGTGGCCAGTTGAGCCTTCAGATCTTTGACGGAACTCTTCAGTTGTTTCGCCGTATCCTTGATGTTGTCACGTTCCGCCCTGGCTTCACCCAGCGTGGTCGTGGTCGTGGCGATCTTGCCCTGGATCTCTTTCTTCGTGGCTTTGATCTTGTCCTGCATTTCGAGCAGGCGCTCTTCTTTCTCCTTGAGAACTTCGGGCGAAAATTTCTCCACAGTGGCGAGATCGGCCTTCGACTTGTCGATCTTCACTTTGGCAAGATACAGGTCGAAGGCCGTTTCCACGATCTGGGCTCCAGCGCCTATGCCGCCCGTGATCTGGCTCGAATCATGGGGCTTGCCACCAATGTACTTTGCGCCGTCGCCACCCGCTTTGGTGGCCTTGCCCAAGTTCTTGAAGACGGCTTTGAACTCTTTGAAAAACTTGTCCGCGCGAGATTTGAAATCCGCCTTTTTCTCTGTCTTTACCTTGTCCTTTTCGCCGTCGGGTGGGCTTTTGAACCGCGCTGCCTTCGCTTGCCGGGAGTCAAGTGTCTTCTTTAAGCGATCCTGGCCACGTTGACCGACGGTCAGGTCCTGAGATTTATAGGTACGGGGGCTGGAATGCACTCCACCTTGGGTTCCCGGTCGCTGAGGTGGGGGCGGCAGGGTTTGTTGCAAGTCGCCGCCCGGCTGAAGATGAGGCGGCAGGGTGGGAAGAGTGATCGTACTGCTTCCGCCAATGGAGGTGCTTTGCTGCATGGGATGACGATGAGGTGTCCCATACCTATCACCTTCGGCGCGCGAACATTACGTGACAGCGTGTGACGATTACGTTGCTCGGTTGCCCTGCGCTTTCAGCCTGCGCCATGGCAGGTCATGCGCGTGGCAGCGCACCCTTCACCTGAACCTCAGCGGAAAGCATGGCCCGGAGCCGGACCTTCCACACGGCAAGCATGTTGAAAGTTCGGATTCTGCTGCTGCAAAGGGCACGCTCACGGTCTCGGGAAGTGCTTGCCAGGCCGGCAAGCAATGCCCGGCTCCGCATGTAAAAGTGCAGGCGGGACTGGAGCACAGACTGATGAGGTGGCGACAGCAGGATTTCCTGCTGGAGCCGGGCGAGTTCCCGGTCCGTTTGCTGGAGCTTTAGTTCTGTCTCGCGAAGTTTGCCGCTCTCCACCGCCCACTGCTTGTCCAATTCAACGGCGGTGACACTGCAGGCCTCGCTCTGCTCCATGGCTTGCGCCTTAAGGCGGTCCAGGAGGGTGAGATACGCTTGCACGCTTTGCGGAGCGGTGCACTTCTGGAACTCCCTGGCGTGAAGCTTCATGATCTCCTCGAACCGATGTACCAGCGCCTTGTCATCGAGAGGGTGTGCTTCAGGCACAAGTGGTACCTCAGGACGTGGGAAACCTGACTCGACTGGTCGCGAGCGCGGCCACGCCAGTCGGGAGGTGGAGCTGGTCTCCTCAGCAACAGAAAAGGGACTTTGCACCACTCTTGTAACGGAGGCCCGGCTCGGATGATGGCCTGAAGTGTCTGGAACTGGCACGGTTGAAGATTCTGAGACTGGCAGTGAACTGCGGGAGGTCAGATCAATCAACGCTCCCGCCTGCACCTTTGGCAGTGGCTCTGTGAAGAGCAGATCATTGGAAGGGGCTTCAGGGCCCGGCTCTGCAAGACTTTGCCGGACCAGTTCGCATTGCTTCACATACATCTCGATCTCGCCGGATACTATTTTGCGCGCCGCAGCATCCGACAAGGTCGCCAGTGTCTTTTGTGCATCGGCCAGTTTCCACTGGATGTCTGCCAGGTAGGACTTTTTGGAGCTGGGGTCAGTCATCCCAGCCAGTCTTCTCTTGCAGGATTCCAGATGGTCACCGGGTGTGCTGCACCTGCGTGTGGCGCTGAGCCTCCTCATCGTCACTCCCACTTGTCCCATCGCTGTCGTGCTCGTGGGAGGCGTATCGTTCGCAGTCTCCTTCAAGGGCAACGCCTGTTCCACGTCCGGCTGGACGGAGCGAAGAAGGGCAGCTCCGCGGCTGGCGGACCGTGCCTGCAATCCAGATGCAATCACACGTTCTGGCAGAGACAGGGACTCCGACAGAATGCAACTTGCAGCGATGGAGCTTTGCCGCGCCATCTGAGACTGGTGTCTGTTGCCCATGGTTGGATGCCTGTGAAGGATGAAGTCTGTCTTCAGGAGGCGAGCGAGCCTGTGGTGGCAATCTTGCAAGCAACAATCCGGCCAGTCGGTTCATGAGGCAACATTCAAGTTTGCGACATGCAATTGCTGTTTATGAGAGGGAAATGTCGGTTTTGGAAAACATCTCGTCCATTTGTGGGAATGCAAAAATGCCGTTCAAGATGCAGCATTTCCTGAAACCTTCGCGATGAGGGGGTTCAGACAGTGTCATTGATGACAACTCATTTACCATAAATGGCATTTACCCGGCGGCTCGTGCTGTGGGGATGACGCCCCGGCAGGCATGGGACCCGGCGCTGTCCGCGACACGGTGAGAGTGCGTCGTTAGGGTGACGAGCTCAATGGTGGTCTTTCCACTCCTTCACCCAGCGCAGCACTTCTGCCATGGGCTCGATCAAATCAGGGGGGACAAAGCGGTCAATG
>JBGGMQ010000863.1:0-5320 GCA_041287975.1 Verrucomicrobium sp.
TTTGAACTGGCGATACGTGCCATTCTTGGTCAGCAGATCACGGTGAAGGCGGCAACCACGATTGCCTGCCGCTTTGCAGATGCGTTTGGCGAAAAGATTGATACTCCTTTCCTCGAACTCAGCCGGCTCTCCCCTCTGCCGGAACGTGTGGCAAGCGCCACAGTGGATGAGGTCGCCCGCCTTGGCATCGTGAGTGCGCGGTCAAAATGCATCATCGCTCTTGCAGAAGCGTACCGCACCGGGAATCTCCAACTGGATGCCGGAGCGAATCCAGACATCGCCATCCGGAAGCTGGTCGCCTTGCCAGGCATCGGCCCATGGACGGCCCACTACATCGCCATGAGAGCCCTGCGCTGGCCGGATGCCTTTCCCAAAGAAGACATCGCGGTGCGCAACAATCTGGGGGGTGTGACAGCAAAGCAGGCCGAGGAGATGTCCCAGGCGTGGCGACCTTGGCGAAGCTATGCTGTGCTCCACATTTGGAGAAATGCCGGAGGAGGTTGACCCCGTCCTTCACCCCCTCAGCACATCCCAAAAAAGTTTGGCCGTCAGCACGGCCACTACAGTGAGGAAAACCGGGCGGATGAACTCGGCCCCTTTGCGGATGACAAGCCCGGAGCCCAGTCGCGCACCGAGCAGTTGCCCGGCAATCATGGCGCCCCCCGCCACAAAGTGCACCGATCCATGGAGGAGAAAGACCACCAGACCTCCGATGTTGCTGGCGAGATTCGCCGCCTTGGTATAGCCAGTGGCCACTCGTAGCTCCAAGCCCAGGAGCGTGACCAGAGCGACCGTCCAGAAGGAACCGGTGCCGGGGCCAAAGAATCCATCATAAAAGCCGAGCGCTCCTCCTGCCAGCAATGCAAAGACTGCAGGAGGCACCCGTTCTGTGCCTGCCTTCAGGCCAAACTTCCGGTTCAGCATGGTATAGAGCGCCACGGCCGCCAGCAGCCAAGGGATGAGTTGTTTCAACAACCCCGTGTCCAGAACACTGACCGCCCAGGCACCTCCCATGGAGGCAAAAAACGCTGCAACTACGGCCTGCCACAGCCATGGCGTGTGTAGCAATCCCGCCCGTGCATAACGCCAGACTGCCAGCGTGGTGCCAAATGTAGACTGGAGCTTGTTCGTCCCCAAGGCCACCTGCGGTGGCAGCCCGGCAGCGAGAAGCGCGGGCACCGTGATGAGCCCTCCTCCGCCTGCGATGGAGTCAATGAAGCCCCCCGCGAATCCTGCCAGGAACAAGAGGAAGAGCGTGAGTGGCGACATCGCACAGAATCTGGAAGCAAGCCTGGAACTACAACTTGGGAGCCGCTGGCTTAAGGGGAGCTTGCTGGCCGCTCACCACGCCATGAACCTTGGTGGGGCGCTTGTAAAGTCGCCCCCCACTGACGATGTACAGCTCACTCAGATCCTTGCCTGCAAAGCACACGTCGCCCGGCTCACCCAGGGTGGGAATGATGAAATTAACTCTTCCTGCCTGGTCACAAACCTGGATGCCCGTCGCCGTGGCCACATAGACTCTGCCCTCTGTGTCGACACAGATGCCTCCCGCCCCCACGTTTCCTGAGCGCGAAGCGATGTCGCGCTGCAACTGGAGAAACGGCTGGCCGAAGCTGGGATAGCCATCTTCGGCAATCTGATAGCAGCTGACCATTTCCTCGTTCCCGCTGGAGGTGACGTACAATAACGTTTGATCCGGCGAGAGGGCCAGACGGTACGGCCTCCCTGCGAGCTTCTTCCAGGACAGATGAGTCAGTTTCCCCTCGGGGGAGACGGCAGTCAGTCCGGGATCACCCTCTTTGGCGCTGGCAAAGAAACACCAGCCGGAATGCGCCAGCGTCATGCGTGATGGATACACGGCATCGTCATCCCCCTCCAGAACGTCACCCGGGCTTCTTCCAGTCGGCTGCCCTTGCTCGTCCAAGCTCAGGAACTGGCACCGTCGCTTCCCGCCGTTGCTTGCGTTCCACACCGCCACACGCACCAGGCCTACTCGATCAATGCCTATGCCACGCACGTTATCCCATTCGCCACTGAATGGGACAAGCTTCCCGTCCATGTCCATTTTCCAGATCCCCTCTTTGGAGATCGTGCCGGTGCCATCAGTGTTGGGCACACTCACCCTCCGCCCCGTCAGAAAGACCTCTCCTTTGGCATTCGCCGTGAGGTCACGGGCACCGTCAAACTTCTCTGGCAGCGGCACTTCGCTCCAGCCTGCATCGGCTTGCACCACCTCGTATCCCTTCCATTTGGATTCCCCTTTAGGGTTCGCTTTGAGGGGCTCTTCGGGATACCCTTTCCACAACCAGCGCAGGGCCTCGGGGAAGATCGCAGTGGCGTGCTTCTGATTGTGCCCACCGTCACCCCATTCGTGGTTCACTTCATAGCCCGCCCAGGTGAATGAGCGCTCCATCATCTGGTTCGCCATCCACCAATCGCCGCAGTAGAGATTGTTGTCGCCCAGACCACTCTGCAAAAAGATCCGGATGGGCTTGGGCTCGACTTTGCGCACCAAAACCGGGAACTGGTCCGCATTGTGAATGCCCACATAGGTGCCGACATTGGTAAACACCCGGCGGAACGCATCCGGGCGATGCCATGCCGCCACAAAGGCACAGATGCCACCACTGCTGCTGCCTGCGATGGCGCGACCGTTGGGATCTTGGGTCAGGTTCAGGCCATGGGACTTCTCCATCGTGGGAAGCAACTCCTCCAGAAGGAAGGTCACGTATTCACTCGTCACGCTGTCATACTCATGGCTGCGGTTGAAACGCGGCAGGGCGTTCTCATTTGCGGCAGGCACCACGCCGGGTTTGATGAAGATGCCGATGAGCGGAGGAATTTCCTTTTGGGCAATCAGGTTGTCCAGAACCACCGGAGCCTGATAGATGACCCCGTCCTGAAACACCATGAAGGGCGTGGGCTTGCTTTTGTCGAGCCCAGCCGGGATGTAGATCGCCACCTCGCGAATCGTCCCTGGAAAAATGCGGACAGCTTTGTAGGTGTCCTTGATCACTTCACCTTTTGCCACACCGGGCTGGGGTAGGGAGTCAGGCCCGGGTTTGTAGTCATCTGCCGCGGGGAGGGTGCCCAGAGTCAGCAGGGGCAAAGCCGCCAAGGCAGCAAGATGGAGGAACGTGCGCATGGGGCCACGCAGATCTCATCCGGACAGATTGCAAGGGAAAATGCCCTCATCGCATCCGGTGAAACGATTTGGTTCCGCTCTTGTCAAAGAATGCCGCAGTGTGCTTCTCTGGTATCAGGTCCGCTGCCTTCCATGCCCAAGTTTTTCAGCAATATCGTTTTCGTCTTTGGCTTCCTGCTTCTGGGAATCGTCAGCTTTTCCCTGGTGCAGCGATATCTGGAAACCGGTGCCGTAGATGAGTCCTCGCTGGTGCCGCCTTGCGACCTGCCTACCCTGGATCTGGGGACGGAGGCGGAGTTTCACGAAACCTTGGACAAGCTCTATGCCGACGGTGGTCTGGAGCGGGTGCAGTTGTGGGCGGAAAGTCAGCTTGTGCCGGGCCGCACCCTGCTCGTCCCCGGTCATGAACCGAGCGATGCTGCCACTCAATATGCTTTGATTGACCGCGATCTGCGCCAATGCGACCGGGAAGGGTTGATCAATCCGGATCAGACGCCCCTTCTGGAGCGCCAGAACGAGAAACTGAATCTCGGCAGCCGGGCCGTCCAGGTGAAGTGGACCCGTCCCAAGCTGACCGAGCCCTTCACCCTCACCACGTGGTGCCTGCCGCCGCCGACAAGGAAGTGATTTTCCAGGAGCACCTTCCCGTGTGTAATCGTATCTTTAGTGCCCTGCCACCCTCCCCTTCAGCCCTACTGACCATGAAAACTGCTGCCATCCTGCTCCTGACTTTCGTCAGTCTCACTGCTTTTGCTGCTGATTCTGCCCCTGCCAAATCGAAACCGTACCCCTTGAAGACCTGCGCCGTCTCGGGTGAGGATCTCGGCACCATGGGCAAGCCCTACGTCTTCGTGAAAGATGGACAGGAAGTGAAGCTCTGCTGCAAAAGCTGCCTGAAGGATTTTGAGAAGGAGCCCGCCAAGTACTTGAAGGAAATCTCCGAGAAAGCTCCGAAATAGGGAGAGCTGCCCCAGGCAAAAGAGAAAGATTGAGTGTGCCGCATTCTCCCGTTTAGAATGCGGCACTTCTTTTTTCCATCTCATCCTCATACACATGCCTTCCCGCCGCTCCGCACTCCGCTGGATGGCCGCCAGCACTGGTCTGGCCGCCCTCAATCCCCATGCTGCCTCTGCTGCGGCTCCCCTCCCTCTGAAGGGCAACGGCAAGATCAAACAGAGCATTGTGCACTGGTGCTTTGAGCGAGGCTCGAAATGGAAGATCGAAGACACCATCAAGGCTGCCAAGGAACTGGGATGCGTGAGCGTGGAAGGCGTCACCCCCAAGGACTGGGACCTGCTCAAGGCCAATGACCTCAAGTGCGCCTATGTCGGAGCCCACGGCTTTGTCAAAGGCATGAACCAGCCGGCGTTCTGGGACGCGAACTTCAAAGCGATCGAAGAACGGATCGACAAGTGCGCCGAGTACGGCAACCCGAATGTGCTGAGCTTCACCGGCTTTGCAGACACCACGGCCCAGGGCGGCGGCGTGGTGAGCCTGGAGAAGGGCAAGAAGAACTGCATCGAGGCGTACAAGAAAATCATCGGCCACGCAGAAAAGAAGGGTGTGGTGTTGCTGCTGGAGCACCTCAACACTCGCGACAGTGCGGAGATGAAAGGCCATCCCGGCTACCAGGGGGACAATGTGGACTACTGCGCGGAAATCGTACGGGGCGTGGACTCCCCGAACATGAAGCTCCTCTTTGACATCTATCACGTCCAAATCATGCACGGCGACATCCTGCGCCGCATTGAGGCGTGCAAGGATGTCATTGGCCACATCCACACCGCAGGCAACCCTGGCCGGTGCGAGATCGGCAAGGACCAGGAAATCAACTATCCCCCCGCCATGAAGAAGCTGCTCGACATTGGCTACACGGGCTATGTGGGCCATGAGTTCATCCCTACGCGTGACCCCATGGAGGGCTTGCGCGAGGCGGTCAGCCTCTGCGACGTCGCCTGACCTCCTGCACTGTTTGTTGTTTTTCCTCTATTCCCGTACATTCACATCATCCTGTCAGATTCACTCTCCACTACATGAAACGATTCCTCGCTCACGCTCCGCTGCTGCCCGCTCTCGCCCTCTCAGTCCTTGCTGTCGATGCGGACGCCTACACCCTCACGCCAGTTTACACGAAGGTGGCTACCGAACTGCCCACCAGCGTGGTCATTCCTC
>JBGGMQ010000864.1:0-11220 GCA_041287975.1 Verrucomicrobium sp.
TTGAAGCATCTCAATCGGGCTTTGGAGGTGCCCGGGCTTCCCACCAACCTTCACGCGGGCCTCCTCAACATGCGCGGATCGGTGAATTCGGTGGTCGGAGACAAAGACAAGGCTATCGGAGACTTCAGCGAAACGCTGAAAATGAAAGACCTGACCGTGCGCAACCACGCCAAAGCCCTGCTGGGGAGGGGCCTCGCTTATGGGGACAAAGGGCAGATGAGCGAGGCCAGTTTCGATTTCACGGATCTCCTGTTCTTGAATGATCCTCCTACCGAATTCAAAGCAGAGGCCCTCGTTAAGCGGGGTTTCATCCGGGTCGCGGCCAATCGTCCGGATGAAGCTGAGGCCGATGTCTCCAAAGTTATAGGGATGAAGGATGCGCCTGCGCATCTCGTAGCGGAGGCCTACACCGTATTGGCGATCGCCCATGTCAATCGCGGACGGCAAACAGCCGCGATCGAGGCCTTGGACAAGGCTCTGGGATCACCTGACCTGGAAGCTGGACGTCGGATTCAGACGCTGAACAACCGGGCACTTACTCTCATGAATGCCGGGAAGGTCGACCTCGCAGAAAAAGATTTCACCGCGATCATAGATTCTCAAAACGCCTCGGGAGAGTTTCTCGGCACGGCATATGGGTTCCGAGGCACTATACGGTTCAACCGAGGTGAAAAAGCAGAGGCATTGAAGGACTACGCCCAAGTCCTGGAAATGGAGGATGCCACCCCCTCGCAGGTGGTGGATGTCCTGGCCATGCGTGCCGTTGCTCGCGCCGATATGGGCGATCTCAAAGGGGCAAAAGAGGATGTGAATACGGCTCTGGCGAAACCGTCTCTACCCCCCGACAAGGAGGCAAAGCTGCGCGACATTCTCCAGAAGTTTGAGTTGAAAGAGAAAGGGACTGCGCCGTAGGCCCAGGGTAGTCCACGCCCACAGCCATTTCTTTCTTTTCTTTTCGATGGCGTCGGACAAACTCCTTCGTCCCCGCGAAATTCAATTCCCCCATGCCCAGTTCAACCCCCCAGTCCAGCTCGTCCAGCGGTCCTAACTGGAAGGCCCCGACGCCTTCCGCCTTGCAGAGTCTTCTGCAAGGGTATGAGGTCATTGAACTCATTGGCAAAGGGGGCATGGGGGCCGTGTACAAGGCGCGCCAGATCTCCCTGGATCGACTCGTCGCCATCAAGGTCCTGCCTCCGGATCTCTGGAGTGATGAGGAAGACTATGACCAGCGCTTCCGCAATGAGGCGCGACTCATGGCCCGCCTCATGCACCCGGGCATGATCGCAGTGTTCGACTTTGGCGAGATGAAGGGCGGCCTCCTCTACATCGTCATGGAGTATGTGGAAGGCACCGACGTGGCCCAGATGCTCGTCCGACAGGACAAGCTGGAGCCTCTCCACGCCATCTCCATTGCCGCACATGTCTGCGACACCCTCGCGTATGCGCACGAGCACGGCATCGTCCACCGGGACATCAAACCCGCCAACGTCATGGTGGACATGGAGGGCCGCGTCAAGGTGGCCGATTTCGGCCTCGCCAAGCACTCCACTCAAGATGCCGA
Organism: Verrucomicrobium sp.; assembly: GCA_041287975.1. Classification (GTDB taxonomy): domain Bacteria; phylum Verrucomicrobiota; class Verrucomicrobiia; order Verrucomicrobiales; family Verrucomicrobiaceae; genus Verrucomicrobium. The sequence continues at coordinate 1,562 of JBGGMQ010000864.1, forward strand.
CGAAGCCCACAATACCAAGACCATGGGCACACCAGACTACGTGTCGCCCGAGTCCTTGCTTTTGGGCGTGGTCGTGGATGGGCGTGCGGATCTGTACTCCCTGGGGGTCATGCTCTATGAGATGCTCACGGGCAGCGTACCCCGGGCCCTTCACCGGCCACCCAGTGAAGTGGTGCCGACGCTCGACAAACGCCTCGATGCCATCGTCAAGCGGGCCATGCAGGCTGGGCCAGAAGCGCGTTACCAAAAGGCCGCGGACTTCCGCCAGGACCTGAATCACATCCTCACCGTACCTGCGGCCAAGGCCCAACCTTCGAGGCCCGCACGTGGTGCTTCACCGGCTCGCACCGGGCGAGGCATGCCCGTCATTCCCGCTCCCGCATCATCCGGGCCGAAAGCTTCGGGTGTGCCCTGGGGTCTCATTGGCATCGGGCTCGTGCTGGCAGGCGGGGCGGCGTACTTTGCCCTGCACCAGGGGAATGGGCCTTCCACCCCTGTGGATAGTCCTGGCGCGGCTGTCGTGCCAGCGGCAGTTGCTCCCTCGGACAACGCTGCGTCTCCAGAGGCGGCCATGCCGAATGCTCCGGCGTCACTGGAATCAACGTCGGCCGCACCGGCACCTTCTCCCGAGGCTGCTCCGGGCCAAGCTCCACCCGAAGTCACCGTCCGGCTTGGTGAACTCGATGCCTCCTACCAGAGCGCCATCCAGCGTGATGTCACCCTGGTGCAGGAAACCGCCCTGCGGGATCTGCATGGCAAGTATCTCTCCGCTCTGGATCGCGCCATGCTTGCAGCGTCCAGTTCAGGAAACAATCAAGAGGTGGCTGCGCTCAACTCGGAAAAGGCGAGGCTCGCGGCGGCCGAGCCCCTGCCTGCCGGGGATGATGCTGCGACATCGCCGGGCCTCAAGGAACTCCGTCGCATCTACCGCAGCTCGAGGACACCCATTGATGCGAAGGCTGCGCAGACGCATCAGGAACTCCAGCAAAAGTATCTTCAGGTACTAGGATCCTACCAGCAGGAACTCCAGACGGCCGGGCAGCTGGCCGGCGCTGCTGCCGTCAGTGCCAAAGCCGACGTCGTCCGTGCCGCAGTCATCGAGGTTCCAAGTTCCGCCTCTCCGGAGATGGCGGCCACTCCTGGAGCTCCTGCGACGGCCCCCGCACCCTCAAACGCTCCCTTGACGGGAGAGGAGGCCAAGCTGCAGCAGTTCCTTGGCAGCACGAGCTGGCGCTGGCGCAGCCAGAGTGACGAACAGCTCGATTTCACCCCGGACGGCAAAGTCTATTGCCCCGGATGGGAGGAACAAAATTTCGGTGTTGTCTGGCAGGTGCTGGGACGGCGTCATGTGCGGATCACCATCACGGGCCGGGCCAACAACACCGAGGCGAACCTGTTCTTCAGCGAGGACCTCACTTCGTACACCGGCACAGATTTCAGTGGCCGCCCTTTCCGGTTTGCGGGTTCTCGCATTCAAGTGGTTCAGGCCACACCGGCAGTCCTCAATCAAGACACTCCTTTCGCTGGTCGCATCACCTTTCCCCTCGGCGAATACCGCCTGAAGCACCGCCTCGTGCTGGGTGCGCCTGATCCTGCTGAGCCAAAAACGAAGGCTGCCGGGCGGCTCACCAGTCTCCCCGGCACCCGCTTTGTTGGCGGTGAAGCCTTCATCGACAAAGGAGCCTGGAACTCCACCGGGACGCTCTTCAGCGGCATTTACATCTCCGCCGAGTGGGGCACCGACTTCTTTGCCACAAACTGCCTCTTCTCCAACTCTCGTCTCAGCAAGGGCGGTGGCTGGTGGGGGGACTACTTCTCCTCCCGCTGGAAGTTTGAGAACTGCGTTGTCGCAGGTTCTTTCATCGCTCCCTGGAAGGTCATCGACATCGGAGTCAGGATCAACCGCTGCACCTTTCACGAGGTGGACTTCCCCAGCATCCTCTACCGCAAAGACGCGGGCAAGGAAGTCACCAAGTCCTGGTTCTCCATCACCAACTGCCGCTTCGTCAATTGCAAGATCCCCGAGAGCCTCCTCATTGCCACGAAGGATTGCGTCTTCGAAGGCTGCACCTTCGGTGCTCCCGAAACAGACCTTCTCATCGAGACTCCCGTCAAGACCACCATCTACGTCACCGACCGCCGAGTGGCTCCCGTCACCGGGCCTAAGCGTGAGATTGAGGTGCTGGATGCCACGCGCATCCCTCAGCCCGCGGGCTCAACTCTCCGCTACGGCAAGAATGGGATGACTCTCAGTTTCCAGTGATCCATCCTGGCCCGGTAAAAGTGAAACCGGAGACACACCACTCACCTCTTGCCATTTACCGGAACGCTACTCCTCCTTCTTCTTGGGTGGCACATACTTCTCCACCTTGCCGCGTATTTCCTCAATGCCCCATCCTGTCAGTCGCGCCAGGTTCTGATTCTCCTTCTCCACGCGAGCCGGCAGTCCTTTCATGTAAGCCCGTCCGTCATCGGTGGTGATCTTCCCCCGCCAAGGGTGACGGATGATGTAGCGACCCTGAAAGTTGGTCTGGTCTCCCGTCTCTTGAAAGACCAGGTCCTCCGGAAAATGCTTCAAGTCATAGCGCACGTGCAGCCGCGTGATGAAGACCTCTTCCGGCTCCGGTCGGGCCGCATCCTCGCCCTTCACCCAGCCCACACCCAGCTTCCGCAGTTCGCTGTTCGGCACGGGGTCTGCCGCGCAGGGGTCGCACCAGCCCATGTCCCATGCATATTCGGTGATGACGGACTGCATGTCTTCGATCTGCGTCACGCGGTCAAAGAAGTCCCGGTAGAATCGAGGAAACTCCGCGGCAACGAACTCTGGCACATCGATGTCTGAGGGCAGCCGCTTCACGCGGTAGTTGGTGGTTTCCACGCGTCCCTTCTTGGTCAGTGTGTAGATGAAGAGGTCCTGGTGCCCTTTGGCATTCGCCGCACCCAGGCGGATGGGCAGCATGAACTTGCGAGTGCTAAACTCCACCCGCAGCGGGCGCAGCCATGTGCGCCCCGTTTTCGCCTGCTCCTCCAGGTTCACCTTCGCCACGAAGAACTTCACGTTCTGCTTGATGTAGCTGCCCAGAACGTCCTCGGCCCCATCGGGAATTCGGTAGCCGTTTTCCTTCAACCAGATTGCCAGTCCGCTGCTCTGGTCCGCGGAAAGGACCAGGATGTCATACTCACCCACGGAGAACTTGCGCTCAATCTTCACGCCCAAAGATCTCGCGCCGTCGGTGGGCTTGTATTCGGCGCGACCTCCCAAAGCTGGGGACATCGGCTGCACGGCTTTGGCTGCGTAGCTTTCATTCGGATCACTATCCCAGTACTCAACCAGTCGCGGGGCAGAGTAGGCATCCAGATGGTCCAGGAGCGCCTTCTCCACCACCTGCACATCCTTCTTGTCGATCACGGTCGGCACCGGGATCACCACGGCGAACTCCTTGAGGTCGCCCTGAAAGTCATTCGCCATGGTCATGACCGTGCGGTGGCCGTCACGCACCAGGCATACCTGCGAAGCTTCATTGAAGAGCTTGGTGTCTGCCTTGGCCACGTAGAAGCCGCAGAAGGCCTGCACGGCAGGGGCGCTCACCATCAAGGTGGCCGCCGTGAGGAGGGGAAGGATGTGCATGCTCATGAGGATTCGTCAGACCGTCGGGGTGGGGGAATTGGAGGCAGGAGGTTCGATGAAAGGAATGTCGCCCCCGGGTGGCTCAGGGTCGTGTTTTTTCTGCCATTCATAGCGCTTGCCAGGCAGGCACCAGTCGATCAGAGGCACGGCCAGGGAAAACACGGCCAGCGACCACAGCGGCCCGCTCGTGCCGAACATACGGAACTGCCACCACCAGCCACCGTAGGCCACCAGCCCGGCAAAAAGGAGCCTTCCCGCCCTCGAGTTCGGCGTGGTTCGCGGATCTGAGATCATGAAAAAGGTGAAAAGCAGGATGGCACCGCTCTGCAACCGGTGCAGCGGGATGCTGAGAGGTTCCCCCAGCCACAGCGAGCGACCAATGATCAACCCGCTCCAGGTGATGATGAAGGCCAGCGCCACATCGGCCCTGCCCGCCCGCATCACCACGAGCCCTCCCAGACAGGCCATGAGAAAGGCGAAGAACGCCACGCTTCCCCATTGCCCGGGCGATACCCACACGTCCCCATCGGCCACGAGCATCAGCACCACCAAGGCGATGTTGGTGGGGTTGAAGAGATGCTTTCCCCGCCACCGCACAAGGAACTTTGTCCCGATTGCGAGCACTCCTGCCAGGGTGGCCAGCAGCATGGAGTTGGTGCGGCACAGCAGGCACAGGGACAGCCCCGAGATCAATGCGCTGCGCCATTCATACTTGGCCAGCCCCGCGACGCGTGTCCCCACAGCTTGGGTCACCAGTACTGCTCCCAGCATCAGCCCGCACTGTAGCAGGCTCACCTCAAAGTCGAGCCGCAGAAGCCCATACACCAGCAGGCAGGACAACACAGTGATCTGGTAAAGCCGGGCATCCATATCTATTCGGGAGTTTCACGGAGCAACTAGCCTGCCGTCCTGCTTGTTTAAAGTCAAGCGCCGTCACAATGGCGCACATTCTGAGGGGAATCACCTTATGGCTTCCACGAAATCGCGAACGAACCAGCGCTTTCCCTTCTGATACACTTCATGTCCCTCGCCCTCGATGAGCTCTTTGATGGCCTCGATGCCGCCCGGATACTTGGCATTCAACTCACCACCATTCTTTAACGTTCGCCAGTAGGGCGTGATCTCCTCCACGTCAGTGCCACTCAACCGGGCCTCATCCGCGGCATGGGCGGCAATCCAGGCAAAGATGCCGGTGGTAATGCCGCAGGCCGTGGTGGTGTCGTGTTTCGCTGCGATCTTTTTCTTGATGGCCTCAATCGTGGTCAGTTTTCCCAGCGGCACTTTCTTCATGTAGGCATCCACCTCTTTCGGTGCGGGAATCGCCATCGTGCCTTCTCCCATCCGTTCCCGGAGCTTGCCCTCCATGGTAATCACCTTGGGAAGGCCATGATCGGCCCCCAGCTTTTCTTGCCATGTCTTTCTTTTTCTGGATCCGGGCAGGGCGTGTGAGGGAGTCTTCATACTGCTAACAGGAAGGCCAAAATCACGCTCACTCTCCCACAAACGACTCTGACAGTGAAGTCAAAATCTGCTTTCCGTTCTCAGTACCAGAACAGGGCGCCGGGCACTTTTCGTTTTCACAAAATGACTTAACACTGGCTCCTCATGGCACCCCGGCTTAAGGAACCCTCCCCATGGATTTCCCGACCGTCTGGCAGCAGCTCCTCACCCGCGACTGGATGTGGACCTTCGGCCGCAACGCGGTTGAGGGCGCCCAGCTGGCGAAGCAGGGCCGCGTGAAGGTGCGTGCCGCGGAGCTCCTGGGCGAACGGGAGCTGGAGATCACGGCCTACGTCACGGATACCCGGCTCACGCAGTTCGAGACCACGGTGACCCTGCAGTGGCAGACGTCGCAGCGCCTCAGCATCCTGAGCCGCTGTCTGTGCCCTGCCGGGGCCTATTGCAAGCATGCTGCGGCCCTCCTCGTCCATGCCACGGATCGCAAGCTCCAAGACGAGATTGAGGAGCGCGTGACCGCCCCGCCTCCTCCTCCCCCTGAGCCGAGGGTGCCAACCACACCTGCCCGGCCGAAGCTCCCCGTCCAGACTCATCCGCATGCCCGCCCCGAGCCCGTGCTTGTGCTGCGGCGTATCGATGCCACGCTTCCCAAAGACGCGAAGTCTTCCAAACTCCTGCGTCTGCCGGTGGCGGACCCCATGGTCACCTACCCGGGCTGCCCGGACCGTCTGTTGCTCACGCTGCGCTCACCGTCCCATGACTGGGAGGCAGACGGTGTCATCCACCGTCTGGAGCGCGATCTGGAGTCCGAGCGGGAGTGCCTTCGCGAAGTCATGCGCCTCGGGCTCCTGCCCTTCATGGAGGCGCATCCCGGCGTCGTTACCAGCGCTCCGTTGAACCATCTCGCCGTGTCCCAGGGGTATGAGCTGGAGTTCTGGAAGAACTTCCGGCAGCACGACATGCGGGACCTCCAGCAGCGCGGCTGGCGCATCGAGTCCGCCCCTGACTTCGGGTATGATGTCATCGAACTCCGTGAGCAGCACTGGGTCAACGGCCTCCGCCCGGAGCCCGGTAACGGCATGATCTACTCCCTGGAGATGGGTGTGGAGATCGATGGCCGGCGTGTCTCCCTCATCCCCATCCTCGCCGAGGCCGTTCAGAAGGGCCTTACGGTTCAGGAGGTAACCGAAAGCCCGGATGCTCCTTTCCTCTTCCTGGTGCCAGAGCTGGGGGACCGTTTGATCTCCCTGCCCGGCCGCAGGCTTTTGCCCATCCTCAGCGTCCTGCACGAGCTCTTCACGCCCGGTGCAAAGAAGAAGGACAAACTCAAGGTGGACCGCCTGCGCGCGGCCCAGCTGGGAGCCGAGCAGGGCCTCGCGTTGCAAATGCCAACGGAGCTCGCCCGTCTGGGGGAGAAGCTGGAGTCCTTTTCCTCACTCCCCGTGGTGGAGCCCCCTGTGGGTCTCCAGGCGACCTTGCGCCCTTATCAGCAGGAGGGCCTGGGCTGGCTCCAGTTCCTTCGGGAGTACGGGCTTCACGGCATTCTTGCGGATGACATGGGCCTGGGCAAGACTCTCCAGACCATCGCCCACCTCCTTACCGAGGTGGAATCCGGTCGTGCCGACCGCCCCAGCCTCATTCTCGCCCCCACCAGCGTCATCCGGAACTGGGTCGCGGAAGCGAAGAAGTTCGCCCCTTCCCTGAAGGCGCTCATCCTGCATGGCGAGCACCGCCGCGAGCGCTTCCCCTACATCAAAAACTACCACATTGTTGTTACATCATACCCGCTGCTGATTCGCGACATCGAACGGCTGCAGAATTTCGAGTGGCACGTTGTGGTGCTGGATGAGGCCCATGGCATCAAGAACGCCCGGGCCAAGGCAGCGCAGGCGGCACGTGCGCTCAATGCCCGCCACCGCCTCTGCCTCACGGGCACGCCCATGGAGAACCATCTCGGCGAACTGTGGAGTCTCTTCCACTTCCTCATGCCGGGTTACCTGGGAGAGCAGGATGCCTTCAAGGCCGTCTTCCGCAATCCCATTGAGAAGAAGCAGGATGCCACGGCCCAGCAGCGTCTTACCGCCCGCTTGCAGCCTGTCATGCTGCGTCGCACGAAGGACGCCGTGGCCAAAGACCTCCCGCCCAAGACGGAGCTCATCAATGCTGTCGAGCTCGACAAAGCCCAGGCAGATCTCTACGAAACCATCCGTGCCACTGTGGACAAGCGGGTGCGCGAAGCCATCGCGGATCAGGGCATCGAGAAGAGCCAGCTCATCGTGCTCGACGCCCTTCTCAAGCTGCGCCAGGTCTGCTGCCATCCGGCGTTGCTCAAGACTGAGAGCGCGAAGAAAGTCGAGACCTCGGCGAAGACCGAGTTCCTCATGGAGGAGATGCTGCCTGAGCTCATCGAGGAAGGCCGTCGCATCCTCATCTTCTCCCAGTTCACCAGCATGCTGGATATTTTGGAAACCCAGCTCAAGGCGCGCAGCATTCGCTACGTGAAGCTCACCGGCTCCACCGAAGATCGGATGAAGCCAGTCGAGCAGTTTCAGAACGGGGACATGCCCGTCTTCCTCATCAGCCTCAAGGCCGGCGGCGTGGGCATCACCCTCACCGCTGCCGACACCGTCATCCACTATGACCCCTGGTGGAATCCCGCCATCGAAGCCCAGGCCACCGACCGCGCCTACCGCATCGGCCAGACCAAGCCTGTCTTCGTCCACAAACTCATCTGCCAGGGCACGATTGAAGAGCGCATCGTCGAGATGCAGCGCCGCAAATCCGCCCTCGTCGCCGGTCTCCTCACCGGCAACACCGATGCCGCGAGGATCACTCAGGAAGATGTGCGGGAGTTGCTGGCACCGCTTTGACCACTGCGTCAGTGACACGGGCATCCTGCCCGTGCGTGCCACCGGCGTCCCGCCGGTTTTTGGTCCCTCATTCAGGTTCGAGGAGTAGAAGGCCTCAGAGAAGCTGTTTGGAGTACGGGCTTCAGCCTGCCGCATTCCAGGCCGCTTCCCACCTCCGCACAAGCAATTGCCCCAGACTTCAGCGAAACTGTTCGTAGTTCAAACTTCAGTTTGCTGTATTCCACCACGTCCACCGTACGAATGAAGGTGCCTCAAAACGCAACATTGCCGCGCACTCAATGTCATCCCATCCCCTCACTTCGCTTCCAGCCATTCCAGGTTGAATCTTGCCAGGACGAGCTGCCCAAACGCGAAACCACCGAACTCCTTCTTCTCGCCCTTGCCATACAGGCACAGGATCGTGCCATCCTGGGTCACAACGATATCGCTGTAGCCGCTGAATCCGGGTTCGAGGACTTTGCTGACCGTCCAGGTCTTGCCTTCATCTTCGCTGAGTTTCACACTTACGTTTTTGCGGTCCCGATTTTTGCCCTCCTGTGCCTTGCCGTCTTCGCGCGCCAGATTGTCCGGATTGCTGAAAACAATCCGGGTCTTGCCACCACGGCTGGCATCGCCGGCCAGAGAGTAGCGGGCAATGCCCCCCATGCAGATGGGCTCCAGCAGTGCTTCATCGAACTCCGGCTTGCTCCAGCCCGTCGCACCATCCTTGCTCACCGTCACCAGCCGGCGGTGCTTTTTGGACTCACTGCGCACATTGAGCATGACGCTGCCGTCGGCCAGCTCGATGGCGACGGTCTCATTGGGATTGATCCACTCCTCCGTGCACGGCACCGCGACGTCACCTGCTTTCCATGTTTTACCCTGGTCATCGCTGTAGATGGTCGACGTCACCGAGGGACGGTGGGCATTTCCGCCGGTCCCTGTGGAGAGCCAAACTGGTACCACCAGCCGTCCCGTCTTGAGCTGGATGCTGTGATTCGGGCCCGTCGCCAGCACCTTCCAGTCGTAGTCTTTACGAAAGGCTTCAAACGTCTGGGTGATTTCCTCAGGCGTGCTCCACGTCAACCCGTCATCTATGCTTTGCTGGTAGAAGCAGCGCATGTACTCCAGGCAGAAGACCATGTGCACCGTGCCTGCCTCTTTGCGGTCGGCGATCAGCACCGGGTTGTTGTACGTGACATCGTCTGGATTCACACCCTTCACCCGCAGCGCGAAGGGGTTCTTCGTCTTGGGGCCGGGCACATTTGCGATGCTCTTCGCTTCGCCGAACGTTTTGCCGCCATCGGTGGAGCGTCGCAGGATGATGTCGATCTGGTCCCAGTCTCCCCCCTTCTTGCGCGCCTCGCACCAAGCCAGCACCGTGCCTTTTCCCGTCACCACCACTCCGGGAATGTGCACCAGCTTGTACTCCGGGTTTAATGAGGTGCTGAACAATTCCTGCTTGTCCAGAAACGGCTCTGCCGCACAAAGCCCCGTCACGGGCAAAAGACTGGCGACAGACAGAGCGACCGTGGCCAGCCCTCCCACGAAAGGGGTGCGAAATACTGATGATGGAGAATGAGCTGAGAAGAAGGACATAATCATGAGGAGAGAGTGAGAGATGGGATCTGGGGATCAGACCACCAAGGTGCGCCTGAACCAAACGCCCTCAATCTCTGTTCACTGACTGGTCAAGTTTCCAGACCACTCCGCTTGGAGTGCTG
>JBGGMQ010000865.1:0-5530 GCA_041287975.1 Verrucomicrobium sp.
CAGTGCCCCGAGCGTGGCATCCGCATTCTCTCTGATTCCCTCACGATCTTCGGCTTCCTCACCAAGGCCGATGGCGTTTACTCCCTCACGCCTGATTCGGCACTCTTCCTCGACCTGACCTCGCCCGCCTACCTCGGTGCCTCGGTGGATTTCATGTTTGCACCGGCCATTTCCGACGTCTTTAACAACCTCTCCGACACCATCCGCGGTGGCACGGTTCACAACGCCGCTGAGGGCACCACTGCTGCCGATCACCCCGTGTGGATCCAGTTCGCCCGTACCATGGGCCCCATGATGATGGGTCCGGCCCAGGCCACCGCTGCCCTAGTGCCCTTGGACCCAGCCGTCCCCACCAAGGTCCTCGACATTTCCGCCAGTCACGGCGTCTTTGGCATTGCCTTCGCCAAGCGCACGGCCAACACCCACCTCGTCGCTCTCGACTGGGAGGCTGTGCTTGCCATCACGGAGGAGAACGCCATTGCTGCCGGCCTGGAAGGCCGCTTCAGCAAAGTCATTGGCGATGCCTTCACCGTGGATCTCGGCACCGACTACGACGTCGTGCTCATTCCGAATTTCCTTCACCACTTCAACGTCGCTGACTGCACCGGCTTCCTGCGTCGCGTACGTGCTGCCCTCAAGCCGGGTGGTCGTGTGGTCATCGTGGACTTCGTCCCGAACGACGACCGGATTTCCCCACCGCCCTCCGCCTCCTTCAGTCTGGTCATGCTGGGTACCACTCCGGAAGGGGATGCCTATACCTTCACCGAGTACGACCAGATGCTCACCGACGCAGGCTTCAAGGATGCCTCCTTCCATCCTCTGTTGCCCACTGCTCAAAGCGCCATCATCGCCACAGCTTGAAAATTCGGAAGCCCATAGATCGCCCTCTTTCCCTTGCACCGCAGCGCTCCCTCCCCACATTAGCAGGGGAATGATTACCAAGTTACCACGTTGGGTGGGATGGGGGGGCGCATTGCTCGCCATGATCGGCGGCTTCGTCAACGCCGTTGGCTTTCTTGGGCTGGCTCATGAAGCTTTGAGCCACCTTACGGGCACCACCACGCAGAGTGCCTTGGCTCTGGTGTTGGGGGATTGGTCAGCTTTTGGGCACACACTCGCTGTCCTGCTTGCCTACACCGGAGGTGCCGTGCTCAGCGGCATCATCGTACAGCAGAGCACACTCCAGCTCGGTCGCCGCTATGGTGTCGCCTTGTTTGTGGAATCGTTGCTCCTCTTCGCCGCCACGCCTTTGCTGTTGCATCACCTGAGATGGGGCGACTACCTGGCCACGTGTGCTTGTGGCCTCCAGAATGGCATGGTGACTTCCTACAGCGGTGCCGTCATTCGCACCACTCACATGTCAGGCATTGTCACGGATCTGGGGATACTGCTCGGTCACGGTATTCGCGGCCTTCCCGTTGACCGCAAGCGCCTGCAACTCGGTCTTATGCTCTTCCTGAGCTTTTTTGCTGGAAGCGCTGTCGGAGCCATCCTTTTCTCCCGCTTCTCATACGCCGCTCTTTTGTTTCCTGCGACCCTCACCGGCCTCATTGGCATATCGTACTCCGTCTATCGCCATCAACAGCGCTACCGTCAGCGGCAGGCCTGACCCGAAAAGGTCTTGAGAAGGCATGCGCTCCCTGGCCCATGGGCAGCGGTTTGGACCAGACCCCTGGAAAGTTACCGGGACCGAATGGGCCGTTTGCCAGGGCAGCTTGCCACCTCTCATCCGATAGATTTCTGAAGGTGAGCGAGGTGGTTCGCTTTCCCACCCGGCACTCATACTGCTTCGTAGTCCAGCGTGCCCTCCGCACCTTGCCAGTTCCACTCCCAGTACCGTGAGCTCCACACCGAGCTCCTTGCCCGTCCATTCCCGATCATCACCGGGCTTGTGATGGTGGCGCATCGGGCCATCGCCTTTACTCCGGGCGAAGCCCACGATCACCGTGCCGCCGTCTCAGCCCTCGTTTCCCAGCTCAAGCCTCTCACCGCAGTGTCTGCTGAATCTCCTCCCTCGATTGAGCTTGAACGAGTGGGGGAGTCTGCAGATCGGGAGCCCTCGCAGCCTTCCTCATCACCGTCCAGCTTCCAGCGCTTCCGGCTCGCAGGTGCCGATCTCCGTATCGAGCGCCATACGGAGTTCACCACCTTCATGGTCATTGCCCCTCAGTCGGGTGTCCCGTTTGAATGCTCCGCACTGGATCAACTTCCTGTCGGTTGGTTGGATGCCATCCCGGGGCGCATCATTGCCGCTGTTGAGATTGCCAGCCAGGAAGTCGCCGCTGCTGATGCCGCCACCCCCGCTACCATGGAGAGGGTGGGGGAGTTCTTTTCACAGGAGCGCATTGTCGGCAGTTGGGTCGTTGAGCGCGTTGCCACCGTCTGGAGCCATTTCCGGCTGGATGATCGCTCCGCCACCCGCTTTCTCGTTCAGACGCATCGCCTCACACCCAGCCGCTACGGCCGCCTCCTTCAGCGCCTGGTCGAGATCGAGACCTACCGGCTCATGGCCATGCTCAGTCTGCCTCTGGCCCATGAACTCCTGCCTCAGATCGATCTCCTGGAAAGTCAGCACGTGGCGCTCATCGAGCGCATCGGTCTCATGGATGCAGGTGACGAGCGCGCTCTCCTGGGCGAGCTCACCCATCTCTCCCTCGCCACCGAGCGCCTCCAGGCCCACTGCGGATCCCGCTTCAGCCTTACAGAATCGTATGCCCGCATCCTCACCGCGCGCCTGCGTGAATTGCGCGAGGAGCAGGTCCCCGGTTACCAGACCATCAGTGAGTTCTTTGACCGCCGCCTTTCCCAGGCCCTCCACAAGTGCCAGACCGCCAGCGCCAGTCTGCATGCCTTGTCCACCCGGCTCCAGTCCACCACCGGCCTCCTCCGCACTCGCGTTGAGGTCAACCTGCAAAGCCAGAACCAGCTCCTCCTCGCCAGCGTCGACCGCCGCGCCGCCGCCCAGCTTCGCCTTCAACACAATGTCGAAGGCCTGTCCGTCGTTGTACTTACCTATTACCTGGCCAACCTCATCAAGCTCGCCCTGGAGGGCCTCAAATCCACCGGCCTCCACTTCGACTCCTCCCTGGTCATCGCCCTCCTTCTCCCCCTTCTAGCCATAGTCATCTGGCGCACTGTGCATCACGTGAAAAAAGAGCCCTAAGCCCTAGTCTCAGGACAGACAGCAGTCAGCACTTTAGACAGGATTAACAAGATCGATTTCATCAGGGTTAAAACCTCATTCGTTAGCGTCCGTTAGCGGTTTAAACCCTCATCCATTGATCCCTATGAGTGTAAATTAGTGGTTCAAAAATGCAGTGGCTCCCAACTCAGTAGTTTCCTGCATTTACCTTGACCCTCTTCCCTAATCCCTTTTCCCTCTTTCAATCCTCACCCCCTAAACCCAAAGAACCTCCGCTTCTGGATCACCTCCGCCACCGCCTCAGGCACCATCTCTTTCCACGACTCATCCCCGGCAGCGATCCTCTTCAGGGCATCACGAGAAAAGATGCTCAAATACGCCGGGTTGAAGTTGTCCAGTGCCACGAAGCTCCCGCGATCCGCCAAGTACCCGTAGAGCTTCTTTAGCTCCGGGGCCACTTCCAGATTGTGCACCGTCGTCAGGGGCTCATCCGGACTCTTCTGCAACGGATAGACAAACAGCTTCAGGTCATTCTTAAACAACCGCCCAAACGACTCCAGAATGCCCCCTGGCAACTGGGTGTAATACTTCTCCTCGAAAAGCTCGATCAGGCTGGGAGCCCCCATCACGATTCCGATCCGCTCCTTCGTTCGCCAGGCGAGGTATGCCGCCAGCCGGTAATACTCAAAGTAGTCCGAGATCAGCACCGTCATCCCACAGGCTGCCAGCACATCCGCTCGCGCCAGGAAGTCCCTCCGGTCCACATCGCTCCCTCCGTTCAGGAGGTTCCGCATCGTCAGTTCAAAGATCGGCAGCACCTCCTTGCCTTTCACTGCCGGATCCAGTTGGAACTTCTCCATCGCGCAGTGCAGCATGTCCAGGTTCACGTGTGTGGGCGGTCGGAAGCTGCCTCGCTCCACCATCACCGCCTTCTTGTACAGCACTTCAGAAGGTTGCAGCACCTCGCCTTTCGCTCCGAACATCGCCGCCCCGCTCAATCCCAGTTGCACCAGCTTCAGACTGATCAGCCGGTTGTCCACAGCCCGGAATTCAATGCCCTTGAATTCGATCACATCGATCTCGATCCGTCCCACCGTCAGCTTGTCCAGCAGGCTCTCCACCAGCAGGTCCGGCTCATGATGCAGGAAAAACGCCCCGTACAGCAGGTTCACGCCGACCACGCCCAAGGCCTCCTGTTGCAGCGCCGCCTCGGCATCCAGCATGCGCACGTGAATGAGGATCTGGCTCGGCTCATCCCTCGGTCGGGATTGAAACTTCACCCCCATCCACCCGTGACACTCGTTTCCACCTTTGAAACTCCGCGCCACCACCGTGTCCGCAAAGGCAAAGAAAGCCGTGCTGTCACCGCGCTTGTCACTCAGTCGCTCGACGTTCAGGTGCAGTTCCCGGTCCAGCATCGCCTGCAACCGCGACCGCGAGACATACCGGTCCCCTCCGCCATAGATCGCATCACTCACGATCATGTCATAGGCTGAGATGCTTTTAGCCACCGTCCCTGCCGCTGCCCCCACGCGGAAGAACCACCGCACCACTTCCTGCCCCGCGCCAATCTCCGCCAGCGTCCCGTACCACCGGGGATCAAGGTTGATCTTCAGTGCTTTGTGGTGGGTGTCCAGCTCCGCTTCCTTTGTCGTCATCCCGGTGCAGAAAGCACAAATCAGGCCGACACCTCCCTCCGCAATTCGATTCACCCTCGCATCTCAGACCAGTGTGGAGGAAGCGTCTCGCTTCTAGGTCCATTTGCCTGTGGGCCCGCTCATTCATGTTGGCAATCCACCCGTCAATGAACGTTCCAAACGGATGCTGTGGCCTTTTCAGATTTTTTGAACTTCATCAGTGTCCATCCAGGGGTTCTTCCTTCAAGGGAATTCCATTTTCTTCTTCAATTTTGTCCTCCCACATCATCGTCATTCGTCACAATCACGAACCCCAAAACGACCCAAGCCCAACCACCCACCACCCAACGCCATGTCCACCGAATCCACACCCACTTCCAACACCCACACCATCCGCCTGCATCGCGTCCTCAGGGCGAAACCCGAGCGTGTCTACCGTGCCTTCATTGACGCCGACGCCATGGCCAAGTGGCTCCCCCCTCACGGCTTCACAGGGAAGGTCCACCAGATGGACGCCAAAGTAGGAGGCTCCTACAAGATGTCTTTCACGAACTTCTCCACCGGCAAGAGCCACTCCTTTGGTGGCACTTACCTTGAACTCAAGCCCAATGAGTTGCTTCGTTACACCGACGTCTTTGATGACCCGAACCTTCCCGGTGAAATGATCACCACCATCACCCTGAAGGAAGTCTTCTGCGGCACCGAACTCACCGCGACCCAGTCGGGAGTCCCCGCCATGATCCCTGCCGAG
>JBGGMQ010000866.1:0-2697 GCA_041287975.1 Verrucomicrobium sp.
ATGAGCTGGTAGCGATGGGGCATGAGGCAGGGCGTGACGAAGCAGGCCCTCATGCTACCGCATGCCTTCCCAAGGGAAACAACGAATCAACCGCGATGCGCGGCGCCGCTACTCTCCCCCGGAGGAGATGAGGGTGTACACATTTCCCTCCTGGGACAGGATGATGACCTCACCGGCCACGTCCTCGGCGATCATGGTCGGATTGAAGGGAGTCTCCGCATTTTCCGGTCGATGGTGCAGCGCGAAACGCTCCTGGACGGTGCCCGAGTCAGGGTCATAACGCAGCGCCGACAAGGTGCCGAATCCCCAGTCCCCGTAGACATAACAACCCTGCAAGCGGGGCAGCCGCTCTCCCCGATACACGAAACCTCCCGTGATGCTCACACCCTCTGAATGCATGTATGCGAACACCGGATCTTCGTATTTCCGCTCAGGGAGGAAGGGCGTGGCATGGAATCCCGCCTGCCGTGGGCCATCGCGATCACTCCAGCCGTAGTTCCGGCCTTTCTTGACCAGGTTCACCTCTTCCCAGATGTCCTGCCCGACATCGGCGAGCCAGAGCTGGCCGGTGACGCGATCAAAGGCAAAGCCCCAGGGATTGCGCAGGCCGAGCGCCCAGATTTCAGGACGCCACTCCTGCTTGTCCGCGAAGGGATTGTCCTTCGGGATGCCATACGGAAGGTTGCCGGTGTGCTCATCCACATCGATGCGCAGCAGCTTGCCTTGCAGTGCGAAGGGATTTTGTGCGAGGCGGTAGGGTTCATCACGCATGCCTCCATCACCGATGGCGACATAGAGCTTGTCATCCGGACCAAAGGCAATTCCACCGGCGAAGTGGTTCGCCATGATGTGCGGCACCTCAAGGATCACACGCTCGGTGCTGGGATCTGCCTGGAGCGGGTTGCCTTCGACCACGCGCATCTCGCTGATCACGGTGCGGCGAGGCTCCACCGTGGAATACGAAATGTAGAAGCGGCCATTCTGCGCGAAGTCCGGATGGAAAGCCATGCCGTGGAAGCCTTCCTCAAAGAGGATGACCTTCTTGAGTTGTTCGCGGAAATCGAGAAAGCGCTCTGGCGTGCCGAGAATCTCATCCTGCGGCAGCACCCACACTTCACCGCGCTGCTGCATGATCACATGTCGTGGCTCCGGCAGCGGCATCACGGCCATGGCCACTGGCGAATCAAAGCGCTGCTTCACATAGAGACGCTGCAGGCGGTACTGCGTCGCCGAATCGACCAGCGGAATTTCGCGCGGCACTTCGGTACCGGCCCCTGGAGGTGGATTTCCGACTGCCTGCACTGCTCCCAGCACCAGGGCCGCGAGCCATCCAAATCTCCTGACCGCGGGGGTGGTGGCGGGGATCATGCGCTTTTGTCAGCGATCCCCATGCCATGGTAAAGAACGGATCCTGCAAGCTGCTTTCTTTTTGAGAAGAAGGAATCATCCTTCCCACATCAGTGAAGGAGTTGACGTGCGATTACGGCTTCCACCGAATTCATGTCATCTGTAAATGGCGCTGCTTCATTTGGGAGCTGTCGCTCAAGTTGTCTGCGATACACCATGCGGAATTCAGGGCTGCCGGAAATGTAGGACTTGTCCTCGAGCCAGGGTTTCCAGCTTTGTCTGGAGCAAAGCAAGATGATGTTCTGCGTTTCCGTGCCGACCCCGCCAATGGCAAATACCTCCACGTGCGGAAACACCTGACGGAGCGTGCCCAGAAGGTGTCCCAGCAGTTCTGATTTCTCACCCTGCACCGCGGAGATGAGATTCATGAGGAAGACTCCATTGGGACTGAGCTTGGATTCCACCTCAGCAAAGAACTCCCGGGTCACCAAATGGACCGGGATGTGTTGCCGGCCATTATAGGCATCACCAAAGATCAGGTCATAGTTTCCCTCGCTGGCGTGCAGATAGCGGCGCGCATCACTGGCATGCGCATGCACACTGGGATGCTCGTCGAGCTTGAAGAATTTGCGCCCCACACTGATGACGGCAGGATCGATTTCCACCACATCCACGTGGGATCCTGGAACGACGCGAGAGACTTCCTCCGGCATGCCAAACGCACCAGCACCGATGAAGAGGGCGCGCTTGAGCTTGTTGTCCTCATTCAGCAACGCAAGACGCCAGAAGTGCTGGTAGTCGAGAATGAGCCCGCCATCCGCAATGCGCATGCCGCCTTCCGTCGTGTTGTCCAGCTCCAGCACACGTGCACCGGGATAGTTCTTCGGCTCCTTCACGGTGATCTGGTGGTAAAAGGAGGTTTCGCGATGAATGACCCCCGCTTCGACCGGTGATTCGATGAAGTTTCCGATCAGGCCCGCGACAAGAATTACTGCAACGGGGCCTGCTTGTTTTGTCGCCGGCTTGCGCGCCATCCAGAACGCGATGAGTGCCAGCAACAGCAGCAGCACGCCTGTGCCGATGAAGATGGATTTCACGCCAAACGTGGAGAGCAGGTAGAACCCGCAGAGAAAGGTCCCCACAAAGCTGCCCAGCGAACCCAGCATGCTGATGATGCCCGCGGCATGCCCAACCTGGCGATCCTGGTTCACCATGCTGTAGAAGCGAACGCTCGCCGGTGACACCGCGCCCAGCAGGACCGCCGGCAGGGCGAAGAGCAAGATGGAAATGAAAACCGGGCCGGAGATCAGTCCGCCCTTCGCGAACGAAGGCGCGAGAACCGAGTTCAAT
>JBGGMQ010000867.1:0-3477 GCA_041287975.1 Verrucomicrobium sp.
TCCAGGCCGATCCGTTGCACGCCAAAGTCGTCGCTCACATTGATGTCAAAACTCACCACTTCAGAGTCCAGCACCACCTGCTCCATCGTTTCCCGCCGGGCCATGATCTTGGGGGACTCGTCATCCACCGCCTGCACTTTCAGCACCAGCGGCTCGCGGGGTGTCAGCCCGTCCACATCACGCCACATGATCTTGCGCTCCACGTTTTCCTTCACGGGCGCATACGCGGTCTGGATCACCGGACCCTTCACCGTTTGGGCCTGGCCATCCAGTTCCGCCTCCGCCAGGTCCCGGCTGGAGCGCGCTTCAAAAGCAGCCTCCGCGCCTTTGACAATGCTCACCGTGCCTCCTCGAACCGCCTGTCCCTGTTCCGATTTGTAGCCGAGGTACGCGGGCAGCTTCAACCGCACCGCGATGTCCTCAAGCTCTGGCCTTGGGCGGGGCTGGAGCTGGATGGTTTTGCGAATGTCACCCAGTGTCAGCTTCAGCGAAGCATCTGACTTCTGCGGCGGGAAGGCGAGGGGATAGGTCCCGTCTTTGACCTCGCTCTCCACCCAGGGCTGGGTGCCAATGCGGGCTGCGGCATCTTGCGGAGTCCAGCGCGTGTTCTCCGCGAGTTTCACCGGCATGTTAAACGGCTCCGCCACCGGCACCACCAGCCGGTCGGGCAGACTGTCGATGCGGGCAAAGGTGTAACGCTCCACATTTTTCCAGGGCGTCAGCCACCGCGCAAAGGCATTGCGGGCCGCGTCACTCACTGTCGCAAAGGCCAGCACCGTCAGCGCCACTCCTGCCACTGCGGCATAGCCCCACTGCCGGTGCCGTGCATCCGGCACCGCATGGGTAAAGTCGCGATCCTTCACGGCCTCCGCGGCCTGCGCCATCGCGGCCTGCACCAGTCGCTCGCTTCGACCCGCTTCACCCTCTTCCAGGCGGGCCAGCTCAACGATGCCCAGCAGTTGGTCACCCAGGCGCGGGAAAGTGCGCCGCAGCAATCGCGCCGCATCTTCCAGCCGCCGTTGCCGCCACACCCACTGGTGCCATTTCCACGGCAGTCCGATGCCCAGCGTCGCTGCTCCGCCCAGCATCAGCGTCAGTCGCAGCCACGCAGGTGTCTCCAGAAACCGGTCCAGGACGAACACTAGCAGGTAGGACAGGGCCAGACCAAAGAGCGCTGCCAGCAGGCCTTCGGTGAGTTTCACAGTCCACACGCGGCGACGGAAGTCCGCGAGTTTGGATTCAAGCACGGGTGGCAGGGGCGACTTCATAACGCAACGCAGGTTGGGTGAAGGTCTAACTCAGAAGTAACAACGGATGGCCGGAGGGCAATGGCAGGGAAAAAACGGGGACAGCGGAACTGAACTGAACGGAACGGATTCGTGCGATCGGGTCTAGAAGCTTCCGGCAGCCTTGCGGCCGACCCAGAATACTCCCATGAGGGTGACAAGGAAAGCGGACCAGAGAGGGTGGGCCCAAATCTGCACCCGGCGCTCCTGCGCCTCGGGTTGCGGGATGGCCGTGATGGCGGCCAGCACATCACCCGGTTGGGTGGTCGCCAGCATCTGCCCTCTCGTCAGGTGGGAGATTTCCCGGAGCACGTCCGGCTTCGCGGGCTGCCCCAGTTTTTCCCGGGGCGTGCCTTGCACGGAGATCACCGTGTCCAGCGCCGTCCCGGCATCGACCGAGGTCAGATGCACCCGATGCTCACCCGGCTCGGTGGGCGTGGTCACGCCCGTGAAGAGGCCCCACGCCTCCTCGCCCGCAGGCATCAAGCGCACGCTGGAGGTCTTGCCGGAAGGCGCTGAGATCTGCGCGATCACGGTGCCATCCCGCATGGGCTCACCCGTCAGGCTGGTCACGTTCGCATTCAGCGTCAGCACCGCTCCTGTCCTCGGCCGGTCAGGGGAGTAGAACAGCCGCATCTTTTCGCCTTGGGACATGTTGCGCTGGTAGGCCATCCAGCGCACCACCTGACCCCAGAAGCGGTAGTGGTACTTGTCTTCCACCCCTTTGCGCCAGCGCCAGGCTCCGTCAGTGCCCATAAACAGGATTTTGCCAGCTCCGTAAGTCTTGGTCACGATCAGAGGGATTCGTCCGAAGCGATTGGTCTCCGTGCCGTGCGTCGCCAGGATCTCCGACCCCGCCTTGGCCCGCACTGCCGGGGCATACCATTGGAAGCCCGGCAGAGTCTGCCACACCTTGGCGCTCGCATCTTCCGTGTCTTCCAGTTTGGTCAGCAGGCTGCGCGTGCCTGCTTCGGTGAGTGAAAACTTGCCCGGTGAAGATGTCCCCCAACCGCGCGGTTGAGCCGCATCCCACACCACCGGGAACAGCTCGGCCAGGGGCGTTCCTTGGAGCGAGGCCTGGAAGCCATGCAGACCCGGCATGAAGACCAGACCGGCCGCCTGGTCCCGCACCAGCTTCTGCAAGGCGGCGCATTGCTCAATCGTGAGCTGCCCTTTGTCCGCGCCCACATCCCCCAGGAAGACCACGTCATACTTGGCCAGGGCATCGTCTTTGGGCATTGCTGCCAGATAACCCCGCCCCCCGCCGGCTTTGCCCAGATCGGGATGCAGCAGCAGGCAGTTCACCTCCACTCCAGGGTCACGCTCCAGCGCGTTGCGCAGGTAGCGGTACTCCCACCGCGGCACGCTCTCGATCACCAGCACATGGAGCTGCTCCTTGCGGATGGAGAGTGGTGCTTCGATGGCATTGTTGTTCAGGAACCGTTCTCCGCCCGTCTTGGGCACGCTCAGCTTGAGTTTCAATTCGCCCGCCTTTTCCGGCCGCCACACCATCACGTCCTGCAGACGGCTCATCGCGGGAATCACCACGGATTTCGTGATCACCTCTCCCGTGGAGGAGGTGAGCTCCACCACGGCGGCTTCATCTCGCGGCAGGGAGCTTTCGATCGTAAACGGAACCCGCAAAGGCTTGCCCGCGATGGCAAAGGTCGGCACCTCGAAGCTGGCCAGCTCCACATCCGGCAACCGGGTTTCCGCGCCGAGAGGGACGGAAAACACGGGAACTTCCCGCATCCGCAGCCGCGTAGCCGCCTGGGCGGGTGCATCCCCGCTGTTCCAGTCACCATCTCCCAGCAGCACCACCGCATGCAGTCGGGGATGTTTCTCCGCCACCTGGTTCAACGCAGCATTGATGTCGGTGCCTTCTTCTGGAGGTGTCTGGCCGGAGGAGAAGTCTTCCATGACCACGTCCATCTGTTCCTTGAGAGATTCCCACGCCGCCGCATTCACAAAAGGGGCGGCCACCTCGCGTCGTGTCCTTGGCTCGGCCGATGGGTTCGAGGGGTCAATCATGTCCTGCGTCTCCATCGACCTGGAGACATCCCGCAGCACCACCAGCGTGGGCTTGGTCTCGGGCTTGAAGAGTTCCCGCCACTCCGGCTGGTTCAGGGTGATGGCAATGCCCACCGCAATCAGCACCCGCAGCGCTTCCAGGATGCCCGTGACCCGCCGG
>JBGGMQ010000868.1:0-8081 GCA_041287975.1 Verrucomicrobium sp.
ATTTTCTCCGCTGTCGGAGCAAGGCTATCCGGATGAAAAACAGGTCCCGACTCTACTTTGCCCCCGCTCCATACCGACGACGTGACGACGCATCCCACATTGACCGTGAGGGTGAGCAGCAGGAGAAAACACCGGAACCACAATTTCACCAGCCTCAAGGCTACACCAACCGATGAGCACCTGTCGATATCAACTCAACTCAACCCACCCGAGCTCATTGGGAAGCAATCTTGTTAGCTGGGCATGTCAGGGGTGTTTGATCCTACCACTCCTCACGTCGACAACTACGACCTGAATTGGTGGCCATACGACAGAAGGCAATACTCAAACACACTCCGTATCCGATCCCATCCCTGATGGCTCACGCTGCCGTGTCCGCCCACTGGTGTTTGATCACCAACCAATCAAATCCCCTGTAGCTGTCCACGCGAGGAGAACAAACCAACGGCCACACCATTGGGCTGGCAGCCAAGGAACCACTCTCCATCACGCCGAAGTTCTTCCCCGAAGGGGATACTGCTTCAAGCCCAAGGTTGGACGAGCTTCTAGCGAGTCTACCTTGGGTACGAATAGACGAGCTCTACTCCGAAGGAGTTGCTGCGGTCTCCCCCTGCGACACCCAAGGTTCCTTGGCAGGCACTAGCTGAAGCATCTGCCATCTACGCCCTCGCGCCAGCGCCAAGCGCGGCTCTCCCCTCGGCACTCGACCTTTTAAAACACGCCTTGGTCCACTCCACCGGCCTTCCCAGATGTCGAGGATTCAATCCGGTCAGTTCAGCACAGATTAGGCGTTGTGTGACGATGCCTCATTAAATGACCGCTCTGACTGAAGAGCCAGCGCAGCGTCGCCCGGTGCCCGCAGCAGGCACCTGTGTCGATGATCGGCCACTCCACCATGGCCGTTCCGCCGTCCGCAGAGAGCACCACTTTCGGCAGCAGCAGATCAGCATCCCACTCCTCCACTTGAATCTTCTCTACAGGAGCCAGCTTGGCAGTGGCAAAGGAAGACCTCTCCAGTCGGAATCCCCCCACATCATTCCACAGCCGCTCAGGCACCTTGATCTCTTTCCCTTTCCAGAAAAAGCGGAACGTCTTCAGCATGCCATCCTCTGGCCGCAGGTGCATCGGCAGCTTGCGCTGCCCAAAGGAAAAATGCTGAAACTCGCTGTCCCCCTGGATAACAGTTTCGAAAGTGGTCTCCTCCTCGCGAATGAGAGACACTTCCAGTCGAAGATCGCCTTCCTCAGACTTGATCACCGCCTCATTGAGGCGGCTCACCGTGGCGTACCAACGGCTGTAGAGATCCTCTGCCTCAGGTTCCGTCGCGGCCAACCCCATGGCAGGGATCACACCGCTCATTGCAAAAAAGGCTCGCCTCTTCATAACAACAATTTTTTAAAAGGATTTATTTACCTAGTCCCAAGAATAAATCGAAACTGAAGGAGAGTCACGCCCCACCATGGCGATTTTTTGACACACCTTGTTCTCCCAACTCA
This sequence comes from Verrucomicrobium sp., assembly GCA_041287975.1. GTDB lineage: Bacteria > Verrucomicrobiota > Verrucomicrobiia > Verrucomicrobiales > Verrucomicrobiaceae > Verrucomicrobium. The sequence continues at coordinate 1,497 of JBGGMQ010000868.1, forward strand.
CGCTTCCCCGGCGTACACTGCCTTAACTATGAGCGCAAAAAAGATCCTCTGCCTGGCTGGTGACTTCGTTGAAGACTATGAATTGATGGTGCCCTACCAGGCCCTCGTGATGGTCGGCCACCAGGTGGACGTCGTCTGCCCTGGCAAAAAGGCTGGGGACAAAGTGCGCACCGCCATTCACGACTTCGAAGGCGACCAGACCTACTCTGAGAAGCCTGGCCACAACTTCACACTGAATGCGACCTTTGCAGACGTGCGAGCAGAGGACTACGACGCCCTCCTCATTCCCGGCGGCCGCGCCCCTGAGTACCTGCGTCTCGATGCCGACGTCTTGAAAATGACCTCCCACTTTGTCGATGCGCAGAAGCCTATTGCCGCCGTCTGTCACGGCGTGCAAATCCTCTCTGCCGCAGGTGCCCTCAAAGGGCGCAAATGCGCGGGCTACTACGCCTGCGGTCCCGAGGTAACGCTCGCAGGTGGAGAGTTCCAAAACATCGCCGTGGACGGCGCCTATGTGGATGGGAATCTCGTCACCGCTCCTGCCTGGCCCGCCCATCCTGCTTTCCTTAAAGAGTTCCTCAAAGTCCTGGGAACCCGTATCGAGCTATAGCCGCGACGCCCGTAGCGCAATTTGGCAATTGGCAATGAGCTTCAGCGAAACCTCGCGCTGCTCACAACTAACGCTCAGTATCTCTCCCGATTCACGCTCGCGAAGTACGCAGTTGCGACTCCTCCCGGCCGCAAAAATCTGAGACAAAATGTCTCACAAAATCCCTTCATGGTTGAATTCATCTCCATGAAGGGCGTCGAACTCTGTGAACCAACGAAACCCCGTTTCACATGAAGACGACTCCAGCTAGATTTTTAAGTTCCGCCTTGGCTGCCGCACTGGTCCTCGGCATCGCCGCCCCGCCCTCGGCAGACGCGGCCAAAAAGAAAAAGGACGATGACCGCGGCGGCAAGAAAGGCCGCAAAGAAGCCGTCCATCGCGATTCCCGCGGCCCCTCGCGGAATGCTCGCATGGCGCACCGTGAGGCCCCCAGACGCAGCGCACCCAAGAGCCGCGCTATTGCCAGTCGGCACAGCCGCCCTACCTCGCGCGTCGCAGTCCACCGCCCGTCCCCAAACCGCAGCGTGAATCGTAAGAGCAGCGACCGCGACCGCCGGGTGGCCGCCTCCCGCGCTCACCGCTCCCCGTCCATGGAGCGTCGGCTTGTTTCCTCATCCAGCCGCTCTCCACGCAATCGTGACAATGAGCGCAACCATCAGGTCCGCCGCTCTGCGCCAAATCGTTCTGCCATTGCCTCCCGGCAGCGGGTTGATAACAACCGCCGTCTCGCCGCCGTGCGCCATGACCGCCGCGACGACCGTCGTTCCCGCCCCAGTGTGAACCGCCGTGAATCGGATCGTCGGGACTATGTACGCGTCCGCAGGGACAATGATGGCCACAACCACCGCGACCGGAGTCACTACCGCAGCCGTCACGAGCACCACTCGCATGACTGGTACCAGAGCAACGGCTGGCGCTATGACGAGGACTACTATCGCACCAGTCGTCGCCACCGTTACTACAACGACGTCATGGCCACCTTCATCTTCGATACCAGCGGCCCCTCCTACTACGCCCCCAGCTACGACTACACCACTCCGCGGTCCTCGTATGATGGTTACGGGTACGACTTGGAGACCCTGTACGCCGTGCAGACAGAGCTCGCCAACGCTGGCTACTACTATGGCGACATCGATGGCCAGATCGGCCCCGGCTCCAGATCCGCCATCATAAACTACCAGCAGGACTACAACCTCCCCGTCACCGGCCGCGTCGACAGTAGTCTCCTTGATTCTCTCGGCATCCAGTAAGCCTGCGGATTCGAATCAATATCTGGAGGGAGCCAGGCGAGAGCGGCTCCCCCTTCCCTTCCAACAAAAAAGTTTCAACCATTAAACCAGCCCCGGAAGCGACGGCCTCACGGTCGTCCCTCAGGCCTCGCCTGAGATCCGGGGCTGGTTCGGCGTTTGGTCCCGGCCAATGGTAGAAAGGCCGACCTGCCCTCACCGGTCTTCAAGCTTACCTCGAACCTCAAGAACCAAGAACCAAGAACCAAGAACCAAGAACCAAGAACCAAGAACCAAGAACCAAGAACCAAGAACCAAGAATCCTCTGTGAACCTCTGTGCTCTCTGTGGTAAAACCAAATTCACTCCCACCCCTGACGAGCACTCCCATGCAAACCACTCGCGTCACCCGCCACATCCACGCCTCCCGCTCTGCAGTTTACCATGCACTCCTAGATCCCCAGGCGATCCCGTATTGGAAGGTCCCCGATGGTATGACCTGCCACATTCACTCCTTTGCTGCGACTGAAGGCGGCACCTTTCGCATCTCTCTCACCTACGACGCCCCCACCTCAGCGGGCAAGTCTACGGCCCAGACCGACATCTACCATGGCCGCTTCGCCAAACTTGTACCGGACGAACAAATCGTCGAGATCGACCAGTTTGAAACGGACGATCCCTCCATGCAGGGCGAGATGACAATTACCTACACCCTCACCGATGCCGCCAATGCCGGAACCGATCTTCACGCCCTGCACGAGGGTTTGCCCGACGGCGTATCCCCTGCTGACAACGAACTCGGCTGGCAGATGTCACTGTCAAAACTTGCGGCACTTGTGGAAAAGCCGAACTCTCATTAATCCTGCCCCCAGCACCCTTCCCCTCTTGCCAATCCTGTCTAGAAATTCTAATTTGACCTTTTCATCCCGGTAGAATTGCAGATTTTCGTTTTACGAGCCCTCACCCGGCCTCAATCCTAGGCTGGCGCATGAAACTGTGTTACCTCTCAGCAAAAAAAACAAGATTGCTGATAGACGAATCACCTGAAAACACGGCTCTCCTCGCGTTTTTGGTGCTCTCTCAGAGATCCTGGTTGCCGCACAGCAACCGCCTGCCCGCCAGAAATCTCCATCAAAATCACGCAGCCCCATGACCCTCAATCCTGCCCGTACCGCCCACCCGCATTTGACTCGCTTGCTAGAGGATCTGGGTGTCACCTCCACGCTTGAATCAGGCACGGCCTCCCTGGTCTTTGACGATAACATTGGGCTCAATCTGACGACAAACGATTTGGGTACGGTGCACCTGTCCTCACCTTTGCCTCAAGACGACACCAGCCCCTCGCCTGCCTTGATCCGAGGGCTCCTTGAAGCAAACTCAATGCGACATGGCAGCGCACGGGCTGTATTCGGGTTGGTGGACGGCATTCCCGTCTTGATGGGCACGATCAAGCCGTCTTTGCTCACCTACTCGGAGTTCCGTCAGGTCATCGAAGATTTTGTAAACACTGCCGCAGCCTGCACTGCATCTCCAGAAACCCTGGCATCCAACGAGCACGCCTACGCCGCCGCACTCTAGTCGAACATTTGCCGCCCCTTTTCATTATGAATGCTACCTATGGCAAGACCGCTGTCACCCAGTCCGACAGCACCCAGGCACCTTCTGCCCCAACCGCTGACTCGAGACTCAAGGACCTTGAGGACAAGCACAGCAGTCGCGGTGTCGGAGGCCGGTTCGTGGCATGGGTAAAGTTCAAGGTGGGCGACAAATCCAGCACGGTGCGAAACCAGCGCGAACTCCTGGCGGCGGTGAAGGAAAAATTGCACAATGCAGGAAGCAAGGATGACGCAGCGACGCTGATCCGGAAGGAACTGGACATGGGCAAGCCCCTCAGCGCCCGTAAAGTCAGGCAGGTCATTGACAGCGTAGACTATGCGGTGTCGAAGGTTGAAGGCTCTGCCAAAAGCAACCAGGCAGTTAAAACAAGGAATGACAGCGCTAAAGCCAAGTTCGCCGCTTTCCAAGCCGACTACGACACAAGAACAGCCAAGGGTGAGAAAGTCGACAAGCCGTTCAAGAAACCGCTTGAGGATGTTCCTCTCGTCCTCAGCGTGACGGCAGTGCTGCTTCATGATGACATTGCTGCCCGGCTCGAAAGTCTTGGCATTCCAGATCCAGGCAACGCCGCGACCAAAGCCATTCTGAATTCGGTGGGACTCGCGGATCGTCAGGATGTCCAGCAGTCCCACAAGGACATGGCGGAAGTCCTCATCGGAAAATACAAAGAGGCCGTCGACGCAGACAATCTCTATCAGTCCCTGGGACCACGGTATCCCAAATACTTCGAATCCACCTTCAAGAATATCGTCAAGAACGATGCTTGGACGCAGGCGCAAGCATTGGATGTAGATGAACTCGTCGCCATCAATGCCTATACCCAGATCGACTACGCGGAAATCAATTCTTCACTCCGTGATCCCAAAAAGTATCCTATGGCCCCGGAAAATCAGGTCATCACAGACCTTTGCATCCAGGGCCTGAGCAAGCTGCCTCCTTTCGTTGGCACCGTGTTCCGCGGCACCAACTTGCCAGAAGACAAAGACAAGCAGTGTGTCGATCGTGCGGTCATGACGGATGCGGCATTTACCAGCACCTCGGCAACCAAGCCATTCGATGGCACGCATCACTTTGAGATCGATTGCACCGGTAACGGGCGAGATGTCAGCTTCCTCTCCGAGTTTCCCGACGAGGGTGAAGTTCTCTTTCCCCCGGGCCAGCAATTCGGCGTCTTGCAACGGCAGGGCAAGATGGACTATGCATCCACAGCTGCCCCGCAGAATCACGGAGTGAGAGTCGTCCTGGCTGAGATTACCAACCCATAATTGTTAACCCCATGAACTTTATCCCACCCAGCGCGCCCCCACTCCCGCTGACTCCAGAGGAGGTGGCCATCGTTGCCAGAGCAAACGCAGCCTATGATCTCGTCAAGGATCGTCCAAAGGTATCCCAACAGCTTCAGGAAAAGGCTGCAGAGCCCGAAGAGGAGCATGACGACACCCCTCTGATTTAACGCCGCCCCCTCCCTATGTCGACACTATCGTCCGCCGAAGCCCTTATCGAACAATTTTCCCACGCGTTGGGGATCCCTGGCCTTGCCCTGGACCAAGACGGCCTCATGGCCATGCGCGCAGGAGATGACGTACTGGTACAGATAGCCCATGATGCAGCCACGGGTTCACTGACCTTAAGCTCCGAAGTGCACCCCAGCGCCGATGCGCTCCCTCCGTCCGCTCTCCGTCGGATGCTTGTCACAAACGTCAAGCTCATGACCGAAGAGGGTCCCGCATTTGCGATCGACCCCAACAACGGAACCGCGGTTCTCGAGCATCACATCCCCCTGCAAGACCTCGACTACAACCGGTTTGAGTCCATCTGGATCACCTACATCGATCAGGTGGAACGCGCCCGCACCAAACTTGGGCAACTCGTTGGTGCCAGCACAAGCACATCCGAGGTAGACAAGCCCGCAAATAGCGACCAACTCTTCGTCCTCAGGGTATAGTCCACAACTCCCAGTTCCTCAGAAAACAACTGCATCAGCGTCTTTTCATGTCTCCGCAAAACACGTATTTGTCGGCAACGTGATCAATCGATCCATCAATGCCCAGTAGGGAAGACGAAAAGTGGTTCGAGTGAGTCTCCGCCTGAGTGGGGACTCACTTGATCCCGGCTCAGTGGAAGCGGCCCTGGGGCTGCCACCCAGCATGCTGGGATTCAAGGGGTTGCCTCGACGCGGTAGAGCTTGCTTGGCGATCAAGCATCATCACCGCTTAGCCAAGGAACCTCGACGCGAATCACTCCACGCTTTCAAGCCGTCGCAGTTGCATTGCTAGAGATTCCAATGTTCCATCACAATAGGTGCCAATGCGAGTGTTCGTCTCTTCACAAGCTGTCGACCGTCTGCCCGCGGCCCTACTCATACAATGCCTTCGGGAGCACGGCATCGAGGTAGAGCATTCACCAAGCAATCCAGCTCACAACCATGACCCGAGGTGGAGGAATTGGTACGGCGTCGGCCTGTCTGAAGCCATCAGTCGTTGTGATTTGGTTGTGGTGGTTGTCGACTTTGGCTGGTCCTCTTCTACATGGATGGCAATAGAAGCGGATGCCGCACTGTTTGGGACTGATATTGCTCCTCCGTCTCCAATGGTGTATTGGGATCCAGATGGCATCAAAGTCGACTCTATCGGCATGATCTGCTATCTTCGCAGCGAAATTCCACGTGATCTAGCCGCTGCAGTTGACGCAATAAAGAAGCTCAGCGGCATTCTCTCGTAGAAAACACCTCCGCATCGCCCCCCGATGCCGACAGCACAGTGACTCTTGTCAGGCCAGCTTCAGAGTACTTCCCCGAGCCTCTCAAGAATCAAAACCAAAAGAAGAAACCCTCTGCGCCTCTGTGATTAAACCCGAACCCTCTCAATAACCCACACCATCCAACTTCACACATCTCTCCCATCTTGTTAATCCTTCAAAAATCTTGTCAATCCTGTCTAAAAAATCTCACCTTTCCACCACCACCTTCTCCACTTTCCCTCTCCCACCCGCCACCACCACGGAAATAACATACGTCCTTCCGATGGCATTCAGGGACCCATCCGCATGCTTCCCCTCCCAATACTCATGCTGCCTTAGCACCAGCATCTGCGGTGCCTCCCACCGCAACGGATCCACACAAGTAAAAATCTTT
>JBGGMQ010000869.1:0-9069 GCA_041287975.1 Verrucomicrobium sp.
TGAATGCCCCGGAAGTGGATCTGGACCGTCCGCTTTCCCCATGCTGCGACGCCGATCATGAACATGATCACGGTCACGCGCCTGCTGAAGAGCCAGCCATGGCGGGTGCCTGCCACGGCAGCAGTTGTGGTTGCTAGGCAGAAGGTTCAAAAGCCAAATACGAAAACTTCAAGGAAGGCTCAAGGCTCAAACCTCACCGGCAGATCTGCCGCGGAGGTTGGGAATTGAGCCTTGAGTTTTGGAGCTTCCTTGATTTTTCGTCTTTGAGATTTGAAATTTACAGGCCTGTGGGGTGATCAATGAACTCCCAGGGCAGGCCGAACTTCTCGCTCAAATGCGCGGCGAGTGCCTTGACGCCGAAGGTCTCGGTGGCGTAGTGACCGCCGTAGAGGAGGTTCACACCCAGCTCTTCCGCCAGGGTATAGCTCCAATGCGGCCCTTCACCAGTGATGAAGGTATTGATCCCCTGCTCCTTCATCGCAGCGACTTCTGAGCCGGCGACACCAGTGACGATGCCGATCTCCTTCACCCATTCAGGCCCCCCTGCACAGAGGTGAGCCTTGTGACCTGTGGCCTTTTCCAGCCGGCGAACCAAATCCTCGCGGGACAGATCGCCAAAAGCGGCACTCACGGAGCCTCGCACACCAATATTGAAGCCCTTGTACGGGGAAAACGGGATCCACGCCGTGTCTTGCAACTCCAAAGCACGGGCAAGCTGAATGCCATTGCCGAACTCCAGATGCCCATCCAGCGGTAGATGGGCACTGTAGATAGCGAGGTCATTTTCGCCGCAGACCTTGAGTTTATGGTAGAAGGGGCCGACCAGCCTCTGCAACCCGCTCCAGAAGAGGCCGTGGTGCACGATGAGAAGGTCGCAACCCCGCACGGCCGCTTGTTGGATGACGGGCAAATGCGCATCCACCGCCGCTGCGATCTTGGAGACGTCTCCGGAATAGTTCTCCAGATGCAGCCCATTGAGCGCCTGAGGGTAGTCAGGGAGCGTGGCTGTCTGTAGCAGTTCATTCACATAGGCGACGAGGTCAGCGAGCTTCATGCGCGGCACTAATGCCACCCATCCGTGCTTGCGCCAAGTGCCAAGTCCGCTACTCTGCCCACCCTATGTTGCGAGCCGGTATCGTTGGTCTTACGAATGTTGGTAAATCCACCCTCTTCAATGCGGTCACCCGCACGCGGAAGGCGGAGGCGGCCAACTACCCTTTCTGCACCATCGAGCCGAACCAGGGCGTGGTGGTCGTTCCTGACGAACGCCTGGAAGTGCTCAGCAAGATCAGCGGATCGCAGAAGCTGATTCCGGCTGCGATCGAGTTCGTGGACATCGCAGGCCTCGTGAAGGGTGCCAGCCAGGGCGAAGGCTTGGGCAACAAGTTCCTAAGCCACATCCGTGAAGTGGATGCCATTGTGCACGTTGTGCGCTGCTTTGAGAGTTCCGACATTCACCATGTGAGCGGCAGTGTGGACCCCGTGCGTGACATTGAAGTCATCAACACGGAGCTGATCCTGGCCGACATGGACAGCGTTAGCAAACGCAAAGGCCGGGTGGAAAAAGAGGCCAAGCGCGGGAACAAAGAAGCGCAGGCGGAATTTTCGCTTTGCGAGAAGCTCGTTCCCCATCTCGACGCGGGCAAACCCGCGGTGACGTTGGAATTGAATGATGAAGAGGCCAAGCTTCTCCAGAGCTTCTTCCTTCTGAGCGGCAAGCCCTGCATCTACGCCTGCAACGTCTCTGAAGATGAGCTCGCAGAAGCCGCCAACGAGCCCGACAAGCACGCTCAAGTGAGCAAGGTGCGTGAGTACGTGAGCCACGCCCACGCTGCCTCCGCAGTGGTGGTGAGCGCTGCGATTGAGAGCGAATTGATTGACCTTGCGGATGAAGAAGCCGCCGCGTATCTCGCCGATCTGGGCGTGAAAGACAGCGGTGTGACCCGTCTGATCAAGAGCGTCTTCAGCCTGCTGGGTCTGCAGACTTACCTCACCACGGGTGAGAAAGAAACGCGTGCCTGGACCATCGTGCGCGGCATGAAGGCTCCACAGGCCGCGGGTGTCATCCACAGTGATTTCGAGCGTGGTTTCATCGCCGCAGAAATCGTGGCCTTTAACGATCTCTCGGAACTAGGCTCCTACGCCAAGTGCCGTGAAAAAGGCAAGCTTCGCATTGAAGGCAAGGAGTACGTCATGAAGGACGGCGACGTCGTTGAGTGGCGCTTCAACGTGTAAGTTGGCAGGGACGAGACTCCGTCACTTTGCCTTTTCGCCTTCACATGGGAGTCACAGTGCGTCAATGGACGCACTGACTATGGCGGCGGCTTTTGTCAATCCCTGGGCTTGAAGAGTATCGAGGTACTCGGCAGGCGATTTCTGCGGATTCTTCAGACTCGCACGGTGATCTTTCATGGCAACCAGTACATTTTGCATGTTCGTCGCCAGTAGGCCGCACAACAGTTCATCCGGTGTCTGCACTTCCATTCCATGCAGACTCACGATGGCTTTGGGGAAATCTTTGAGGTTCCATGTGATGATTGCGTCCGCGCCTGCCTCAATACCCGCAGCCACGACGTGTCGGTCATCCTCATCAGGTAGTGACATGCTGGGCATGTGATTTTCATAGCCATGAACAAGGCAATCACCGGCGTGCTTGTCCATCAGTTGCCGGGTTCGTTCGAGTTGTTTCCTGATCAGGTCCGGCCGGTCTCGCAGTAGATTGCTCATCCATTCTTCATGTATCAGGTCCGTCCATTTTGGACGGATCAATTCGTGGACTGTCAGCCACATCATGAGGCTGCGCAACCCTGCTGGGTACAAGACGCAGGCGTCCAGCACCACTATCGGACAATCGGGAATCACTCGCCCAAATTCAATCTTTGTCCTTCAGCCGCAAGTTCCTCCAGCACTTTTATGCGAGCTTGTTTTTCTCGGGCCTTGTATGCAATGACATCCTGAATTTTTAGCCGCCGCTGGACTCCCACTTTGCGAGACGGAATGGCATTGGCATCGAGTAATTTGACCAGGTAAGGACGGGACACTTTCAGCATGTCGGCCGCATCTTGGGTGCCTATTTCTTCATCGAGTGGTATCACCGTCACAGCATGTCCTTCTGCGATAAGCTTGAGGCAGGAAGCTACGACACGATTGAGATAGCTCTCTGGGGGCACAGAACTCCCATTGATTTGAAGATCCAATCCTGATTCTCGCCCACTATTCCCGTGTCGAACAGCCCTTTCAGTTTGGCGAGCTAGTAGGATATCGTCTTGGCTAAGCATACTGGAGGCCAGATTCACAACACTCATGGTAGCTTGAAGCCTACCATTTCCACGAAGCAGGCGCAACAGGCGAAATATACGAAATGAGTGGAACAGCTTCACTCCTGCCTAAGTTTCCATCTCACTCTGCCGAAGATGTTCACACCCGCAGCATGTCCTTCACGACCTGGAACCACAGGAAGAAGCAGCCGCGCCAGGAGTAGCGGAAGTGCTGCTCATCTGTACGCACGATCACGCCAGCATTGAGGTTGTGGGTGATCTGCTGCACAAGGTCGGATTCGATCACGGTGTGCAGGTTTTCAGGATCTTGTGCAGCGAGATTGGCGGTGGTGACGCCATTGCGCTCCAGAAAGGCCTCGTGGGACGTGAGCATGTCCTCGAAGGTCTCTGCATCATCACACCGGTTCATGAGCTGGCGGGGAGCCAGTTTCATTGTGAAGCTGAAAGGATAGTTTGTGGTGATGAGGGTGTCGCCCTTCGCGGTGCGCGTGGTCAGGCTCGCGTGGGAGAACACAAAGGCCTCCTGGAGCGCTACACTGATCGTCGCCTGCAGCTTCTTCTCGTCGTGATAAAAGAGCCGGACGAAGTGATCGGTCTCCTCCCATTTCCAGCCGGCGTCATCGGTCTTTTCAAAGCCCGTCTCTTCCACTTCGTTCGTGATCTCGTCCAGATCGGGGAACACTTCGCGGGAAGGGGGGAAGCGGCTTTTCACCTCACTGCGGAGGGGAAAGCGGAGCTTGCGGACGCGGCCCACGATTTCGACCCAGGGAAAGAGAAACCAGAGTGCCAGGGCAAACCAGCCCCAGGCATGGCTGCCTGTAAGGAAATAGGCACCCAGATATGTGGCGACGAGCACCGCCACCCAGCCGGCCTTCGCGAGATAACGGTTGTTAAACGTGCGGCATGCATAGGCAAATACCAGCAGGCCAATAATGATCAAAAGGTGGGACATGTAGGAGACAGAGGGAAAACGGAACGGGCAGTTAAGCCATGAAATGCGTAAAAAGCAACCTTGCGTCCCTTCATGGCTACGCCCCTGCCCCAGTCAGTGGTTGTGTCCCGGCAGGCTGGTCGATCCCGAAAAAACGAACGAGGGCAGCCTCATCGGCTGCCCTGCGCAGGGGGTTTTGGTTCGATCCCGGCAACCTATCAGAGGCTGCAGATCGAGGATTTAGGGGGGTTACGGCCTCGTCACGGCACTGCTCTGCGTCCAGTGATCAGAGAGATCAGGAAGAAAACCAGGAAGATGAAGAAGCAGATCTTGGCGACACCAGCAGCGGCACCGGCGATACCGCCGAAGCCCAGCACAGCCGCGATCAGCGCAACCACCAGAAATGTTACAGTCCAGGAAAGCATGGCAGGATAGAGTTGGTTTTTGAGGCTGGGAACCCGCGTCCACCCGGACAGCAGCATTCCAGCGTTGACCCTATCAATCGCATGAGGTGTGCCGTTGTTGTTTGCAGGTGCTTATATCGCTTATAGTGAAGGATTTATACAAAAAGGCTCAGTGCCTCCTTGTAGCGGTCCCTCATGCAATATGCCTGCTTTTGAGGAGCATTTTGGCAATCCGCACTATGTCGCATTTGCGCTACTCGCCCGCTTGTCTCTTCCATCCTGCCAGGTCGCCCCTACTTGCTGTCCGACTCCACTTCGATTTTGAGTGTGTAGATACGGATGCCGGACTTGAGGACCTCGTATGACTTCCCAGGTGCCACTCGCAGGGTCCCCGTGGCGCGTTCGTCCAGATAGTGGACGCCATTGGTGGTGACGCCCTTCTGTATCGCTTTCACCGACTCTGGGGCAGGGAAGTTCATGTTGATCGAATAGCTCAGCTCCAGCCGGCCTTCTACAGGGTCACCCAGGTATCCGGAAAACTCCATCCGCTGGAGCAGCCCGGTTTCGCCCGGCAGAGGGATCGAATTGGTCAGAGTGATCTGTTTCGAAGATGTCAGAATGGAGCATTCTTCTTTCTCGGGTGCGATCCCGCTGATGGTCAGGGTCACCCGGTAATTCTCTGCCAGCAGATTTGTGGGCTCGGGCTGGCCAATCTGGTTGCCGCCAAAGGCGGTGCGTCTCCTCAATGGCTGGGGTATCACTGCGGGAACTGCTACAGGCGCGGGTGCCGCCACTGGTGCCAATGGCTTGGCGGGTGATGGAGGTGCTTCTTGAGCCGACGAGTCTGCGCACAGGGCCAAAAACATGGCGGCAGGAAAGAGAAACTTTTGGACGATCGTGTTCATAGGAAGGGGCAGGTGGTCTTCTGAGTGCAGGATCAAATCAGGGTTTGGCATCGTCTTCCTCTGCCACGATCTTTAGACTGTAGGTCCGCTCGCCCACCTTCAGGACTTCGTACGACTTCCCAAGAGTGAACAGCAGCGAGCTGTTGCTGCTTTCCTCCGTGTAGGAGATGGAGGTCATGGTCGCACCCTTGTCTTCCGAGCGGATGGTAGTGGGCACTGGAATCGAGGTGCCGATGGAGAATTGAAAGCGCACCTTGCCGCCTTCGACCTCCTCAAGGAATCCACTGAGGCTCAATCTGTAACCCACATTGCTGGCATCCGGCAGTCGAGTGGCTACGCCAGCACCCGTACCTCCCACGTACAGGTTGGACTTCACCTGTTTGGTGGAAGTTAAGAGAGAGCACTCCTGCGGCTTCTCTCCCAGCCCAGTGATGGTCAGGCTGACCCGATAGGTTTTTGCCAGGTGGTTGGCGGGCGATTCCGCGTTCGAGTTACTGCCTGCAATCAATCGCCTTCCACCAGGGGAAGGTATCGGAGGAGCATCTTGAGCCAGGGAAGGGTGATCCGTCAGGGTTAGGGCGACGGCGAGTACGCAGAGAAGTTGGACTTTCATGGAAGCGCAGGTTGGTGCAGCGGGATGGACGAGACGTCTTCCTGCTTTATTCAAGACCGTATCAAAACGGCGGTCCCGTTCCCATGTCAAAATGCGACGGGGCTACTTCACTACCATCTGTGTGAAGGGCCAGACATAAGCCTGCAGGAACACCAGCACACCGACCATCGAAGCGAGCACAAGGCTGTGCCAGAAGACACGGCGCAGGATCTCGCCTTCGTGGCCGAAGACCTGGGCGGCCGTGCTGGCCACCACAATGCTCTGGGCATCCACCATTTTGCCCATCACGCCGCCCACGCTGTTGGCGGAGGCCATGAGCACGGGGCTCACGCCGACCTGCTGGGCAGTGATGGTTTGCAGGGAGCCAAAGAGGACATTGGATGCGGTGTCGGATCCCGTCAGCGCCACGCCCAGCCATCCGAGGAGCGTGCCGAAGAACGGATAGAGCCAGCCAGTGTGCGCCAAGGCGAGGCCCATAGTCGCATCGGAGCCTGAGTACTTGGTGACGAAGCCCAGCGCGAGCATGCAAGCGATAGTGACCAGCGAAAGGCGGATCTTCACCAGCGTGCTCAGCCAGATCTGAACCATGCGCCAGGGGCTAAAGCCCATAACAACTCCAGAGATGAGGGCCGCAAGCAGAATGCCTGTACCAGTGGTGGAAAGGGCGTTCACCTTCCATACGGCCTCCTCCGGCTTGGTTGCCGCCTCGGCAGCAACCACGGGGGGAGTGCGCACCACGCCCAGATGCAAAGCGGGCACCGGAACGTCCCGGGTGAAGATCTTGTCCAGACCTGCCTTGAAGCCCGGCTGACTCCAGAAGAATACGACCGAGGTGAGAATAAGCCAGGGCAGCCAGGCGCGCTTCAGCGGACGCCTGACCTCGGCTTTTGAAACGTTCGCATCTGCGGCGGCGGCAGCGGCGATTTGCGAGGGATGCGCGGCGGGATCCATGGATTTGGGCTGCCAGAAACGCAGCAGCAGGCCCATGGCGATCATGGCGAACAAGGCGGACACGATGTCCACCAGCATCGGCCCATGGTAGTTGGACATGATGAACTGCATGAAGGCGAAGGACACGCCTGAAACCAGTGCGGCAGGCCAGGCCCCGCGCAGACCTTGCCAGCCGCTGTGCACAGCGATGATCCACGCGGGAATCATGGCGGAGAAGAAGGGCAGCTGCCGGCCTGCCATTTGCGAGAGCGTCATCTCCCCCAATCCCGTGACCTTGTTCAAGGTCACGATAGGGATGCCCAGGGAACCAAAGGCCACCGGTGCGGTGTTGGCGATGAGGGACAGCACACACGCCTCCAGCGGACGGAATCCCAGCTGAATGAGCAGTGCGGATGTAACTGCCACCGGCGCGCCGAATCCGGCGATGCCTTCAAAAAACGCCCCGAAGCAGAAGGCCACGAGAACAAGCTGGATGCGCGGATCCGGAGCCATGCGGCTGAAACTGCCGCGCAATTCATCGAACCAGCCTTTCTCCACTGTCATCTGGTAGAGAAAAATGAGGTTCAGGATCATCCAGCCCACCGGCACCAGGCCGAACGCGGCCCCATACCCGGCGGCGGCCGCGGCTGCACCCAGCGGCATGCCGAATCCTGCCACCGCCACAATGAGTGCAATAGCGAGCGCCACGCAGGCGGCGAGGTGGATGCGCATCTTCCCGGAGGCGATCAGCCCCAGCAGCACCACGACCGGGATCGCAGCCAGCAGAGTGGATAGAACAGGATTGCCAACGGGATCGTAATTCTGGGACCAAGGCATGGGAGTGAGGAGACGAGAGAGTGCGGCACTGCTTCCCTTCCAGCGCACCAGAAATAAAGCGTGAGGGCAAGACGCAACTGCCTGCGCCAAACTTGCAAGGGACTGCCAGACCGCCCGAAAGTTGAGCGGATCAGACTCAATCGAGGAAGGATCCCTGGGGTAAGGCCGTTCAGTGTGCAATCCCGGCTGTTAGCTCGTTGCCCCTTCCATGAATGCCCCAACTTCGCATCAACGGTTCCTTTGCGGGACACTGCTTTCGCTGGTGATTCAGGGATTTGCCTGGTCAGCCGAGCCTCCGCTGCAAGGTCTGTGGCTGATGGGCCAGTCCCTTTGCGAAGGGGCGGAATCGCTCCCGTTGGTCTCCACGAAACCTTCAACTTGGGGCAACCTGTCCTTTGAAAGAGGAGTGCGCACATGGACCTATGGGGATCATCACACCACCCCACAGGAACGTCCGAAAGAGGGCTTTCGCTTTGTCCCTTTGCAGGCAGGTGTGTCAGGCGGTACCGGCGAAACCATCGCCAATGGCTTGGCGGATCATCTCAAGGCGACCTTGCCGGGCGACGCCAGGCATGCAGCGGCGCCTCCCCACTATCTGGTGGCGTATGCGGGCCAGGGAGGGCGCGGCATTGAAGAACTGTCCGTGGCGGATCAGGTGAGAGATCCGCGCACCCCGGAGGTCAAGCACCGGGGTGGTGGGAACTACGCGACCAGCGTGGACGACGCCCGGCGGGCGGTAGCACAGGCCCGGTCGGTGGGCAAAGAGTTCGCCATTAAGGCCCTCGTGTGGATGCAGGGTGAGGCCAATGGCGGGCCCACGGGTGGTATTGTGCCCAGCCGCTGGGAGGCAGAGCTACTCTCCCCTGCAGGCCAGGAGTGGTACCGCGACCGTCTGGTGGCTTATAGGAAACAATGGTCCGATGATTTGAGTGGGGCCACCGGGCAGGCGGGTGAGATTCCCATGTTCACCTATCAGACTTTGGGAGCTGCCGGACAGGCGCAACTCATGGCCGCGGACGCAGACCCTCATCTCTACATGGTGGGGCCGCACTACATGGTGCCCAGTGCCATCAACAGCCGCTACAAGGGCCGGTACGGTGAGGGCATCCACCTCTCCGCAGACGGGGAACGCTGGTACGGCGAACAGGTGGCAAAGGTGGTGCGGCGGGTG
>JBGGMQ010000870.1:0-3089 GCA_041287975.1 Verrucomicrobium sp.
CTGGCTGGCGGTGGCATGCGGATGGGCCAGGTGATTGGCTCAACCGACCGTTTGGCCGGCGAAGCCACGTCGCGGCCCGTCACCTTTGCGGAGGTCTTTGCCACGCTCTATCACCACCTGGGAATTGACTCGTCCAAGATCACCATCAACGATCTGAATGGTCGTCCTACACCGATTGTGGATCACGGGCGGCCCATTCCGGAACTCATTGCCTGACCGCGGAGAACCGCAGAGAAAGAAAGGCTCAAGAGCCCACCTTACTCTGCCACTACGCGAATGCCCGGCTCCGCCATCTGCTGCACGGGAATCCCCCGAAATCGGATACCCTCCGGAGCCACCTCCATCCCGAGGTAGGTGGCCAGTGCCTGCATCTCCTCCGGTCCGAGACAGATCTTGCCCGGAACACGTCCTCCGCCATTCCGCTCATATTGCGAGACGGTCACGAGAATCTCGACGCCGACTTTATATGCCATCATTTGCATATATTAATCTGTCGAGCACCATGTGGGAAGCGCGGCTCGCCCCAAACGCCATCGCGAGATTCAGCGGATCAGACCTCGGGTGGCTTCGAAGTTGGTATGGGGATTTGTCGTACGGGAATCGCTGCACCCTGAGTCAAGTCCAGTGTCAGATGCGGCCGGGTTGGTACTCCAGCCCGCGAAAGTACTTCAGTTCCCCTTGGGTGTGACCTTTCTGAAGCACGCCCCTGACCCTGGCCAGCAGGGCGGAAAGCGGCGAAAGCACGAAGATGCCCAGCGTCAGGAAGGTGCGAAAAGCGGTGACCCTCGCTGCACGCGCTGGATTTCGCGGCCCTCCCTTCAGACGGATAAAATGAGCCCAGCGGCGAAAAATGCGCACTCCACGCTGCTCCATCAGCATCAACGCCGGATCTAAGACCACCGAGCGCTGGAGGAGCAGATCCTCATGCAAATTGTGAAGGGCGACGGAACGCCTTAGATGGACCAGAAGGAGCGGCCCGAAGCGTTGCGATTCACGGATGTCAGAGTCCTGCACGTCAGCAGCAGGCAGAAAGCGGGAGGCAGCTTTCCTGCCGCTGAACGCCCAGCGCATGACTGTCAAAGTGGACACGAGGTTGGGGTGCGTGTCATGGAGGACAATGTTGCCCACCAGCTTCGCGCCTAAGGCGTTGAGTTCCTTTTTAACACACTCTTGAGCGTTCAGCCACATGTTGCGGCACCCGACGACCGTGACCACGGGCACATCCTTGAGCATCGCGGCCTGGGGACTTTTAAGAAAGGCAGTGACCGGCTGGGACGGGTGCAGGAACCATGGCTGGTAGCCCAGGAGGACCAAGTCATAGGGGGCCGCCATCACTTGCGGGTCCAATGGCTTCACCGGGCCGGGCTGGCCCACGACGCACTCCGGCATGGCGTCAAAGAAGGCCGCCGCCGTCCAGGGGAAAGGAAAGGGAGTTACAGGCTCCAGGGGTGCGAACGTGACCTCCACGTCATCACGGATCGATGTCAGAACACTCTCCAGAATCTCCCTTAGCTGACCCGTTTGAGAGTAGTAGATGACCAGGATGCGAGGTTTCACGAGTCAGCGTAGGGATGGGTGGCGGGGTTCAACTAAACGACCGTGAGATAGAGATTGGCGTAGCTGAACCGGGCGCTTTCCGGGACCATGACGAGGATGCGCTCCCCTTTCTTCAACCGGCCGCTGTGGAAGAGCTCCTCAAGCATCAGGAAAGCGGAGGCGCTGCCCACGTTGCCCACCCGGGTGAGATTGTAGAACCACTTCTCCAGGGGGATGTCCATGCCGATGCGTTTGAGCTCCTCGACGATCTGGTTCTTGAAATACTCGCTGGACATGTGCGGGAGGTAGTGGTCCACATCATCCGCCGTGAGTCCGTGCTTCTGCATCAGGGTCTGCAGAAAGTCCATGCTGCGGGGGACAATGTTGTCTCCTAGCAACCGGGTGTCCTGCTTCAGCGAGAAGACGCTCTGAGGAAGCCACTCTCCCGTATCCATGTCATTCCACCCTTTCAGCGAGCCGTCCTCTTGTTTCACCGAACCTGCGTACATGCAGCTCTCCAGCTGGTGTGCGTACGATGTGATCTCCATCCACTCAATGCGAAGAGAGACTCCGTGGCTGGCTGGCTGGCTTTGCACCAGGGCAGCAGCCGCGCCATCGCTCAACATCCAGCGCAAGAAGTCCTTGTCGAAAGCCAGGATGGGATTCGCCTCCATTTCCTTCAGCACATCCCCTTCCGGCTGAAAACGCGAAGCGTGCATCCAGGTGCTCAGTTTTTCGGAGCCCACGCAGGCAGCGGAATCAGCGAGCCCACTGACGATGGCCATGTAGGCATACTTCAACCCCTGGAAGCTGCACAGGCAAGCCCCGGTGGTTGAGACGATCTCCAGCTCATGACTTCCCAGCAGACCGTGGATCATGGCAGCATGCGAAGGCAGGAGCTGTTCGGGAGTCGTGGTGCCAGCGGCAAGGATCTGCAGATCACTGAGCGGCGCCTCGTCATCAAACAGGCCCTTTACCGCCAGGGCCGCCATCTCCGCATTGCCATGCGTGCTTTTACCGTCCTTCAAAGCATAGTAGCGGGTCTTGATACGGTTGTTGCGGAGCACGATTGAGCGGGCGCGAGAGGGTTTGCCATTCACCATGCCCAAGGTCAGCTCCATCTCATCATTTGGGACAGGCTCATTGGGCAGGAACTTCGACAACCTTGTGATGTAGGCCCGACGAGGCCGGAAGCTGGTCTGAATCTCGTTGTGGGGTGCAGCAGTAGTCATGGGACGAGATGCGTTGTGGTTGGCCAGTGCGACCTTCTCTTTCAGTGCGCAGCGGTATCACTGCCGAACGAATGCGAGAGCTCGCTTTACGATTCCAAAGGTGGCCCCATCCAGGCCAGGTGCCACTTGTGCAAAGCAACTATTATGCCATGCAGTCAGTGGCAGAACAGGGCCATCCTTCGTGGACCTTGCGGATGAAAAGTTGTTCCTCGATACCAAGTTATCAATAATGGGCATCAAATTCGCGTTCATGCGACTGCCGCCTAACTTTGAGCCTGAAAGATGAGGTTCATGAGAACAACTCGCATGCCTGAGATGCGC
>JBGGMQ010000871.1:0-8188 GCA_041287975.1 Verrucomicrobium sp.
TCCTTTGGTTTCTGAGGAGGTTCGGGATGGGCGTCGTCTCTTCACCTTTGCTGTTTCGGGAGGTCAGGCAGTGAAGTTCCAACGTGAGCCAGCGCGTCGGGTGGTTGAGGAGGGGGTTCCGCCGGTCGCTGAGATCACCTCTTATCTGACGGTACGCCCAAGGGTGGAGGAAATAAATGTATCGGCCCGCTTCCTGTTTCCCGGCATGGAAAGGCGGCGTTTCACCATCGCGCTGGACGCCGACCTGAAACTCCAGAGCTGGGGTATCGCGGGGCTGCAAGACATCGTGGTGCGACGCGAGGGGAATCGTCAGTATCTGGACATCGCTTTGACGACGCCTCAGCGGGACGAATTCTCCCTGAAACTTGACCTGACCCGTACGCAGACGGCACCCGAGGGTGACCGCTCCGCTCCCTTTGTGGGGGCCGACGCGAGCCGTGTTGAGCGACACATTGGATTGCGAAAATCATCCACGGTGCAGGTGGCCCTGCTGCCAGCGGGGCAGAATGAGGTCGAGCGTCGGCCGGACTCAGGCTCTGCCGGGCTGGGACTCTGGCTGGTGCGAGGGCAGGGTTCCATTGCCTATCATGTGGATCAGTCGGCCACTGGGGTGACAGCCAATCTGGAGATCGTCTATCAGGTCGGGACAGAGAAGCTGGAGGTGCTGGCTGCGGTAACGTTGAAAAAGGGCCGACTGCCTTTGCAGGAAACTTATTTGCAACTGCCTGCGGGCTTTGAAGTGCAGTCGCTGCAGGGTCCGGCGGTCAAGACCTGGCAGCGCGACAACAACGGCGTGTTCATCCAGTTCGACGCCTCTGAAGACGAGGAAACCCGCTTCGTGATCAATGCTGCGCAGCCACGCGCTGCGGCAACGCTGGCCACGACACCCCTGCCTGCGGTCTTCATTGAGGGAGCTCAAAAGCAAGGGGCCGTGGTGCTGCTGGCGACGCATGCCGCCACGGACATTCGCATGGCGTCCGTTGCCGGGGGCGGATGGCGGGAGTTCGATCCCTCAACGTCCGGAAGTGTCTTTACCGTGATGGCACCCTGGGTGGTGAAGCGGGGCTTGAAATGGGAGACCGTGGAACGGGCAAACGCCGCCTTGGGGGCGTTGCCTGCGGTCTCACTTTTCCCTCAGCCACCGCGCTTCGGTGCAAACTCTGTTTTGCTGGCCCAGGCGACGGATGCGGGGCTGCTGCTGTCCCAGCAAGTGGGGGTGCAGATGGACCAGGGCGTGCTCAAAGAGCTGAAGCTCAGTCTGCCAGCGAGTCTTCCGGAGGCGATGGTACGAGGCGATGGCGTCAGGGACGCGCAGTCCAAGTTGAATGGTGACAAGCGCGAGTACACCGTGACTTTCCAAGGCGAGGTCATGACGAGTGCCGCCGTGACGCTCGACTGGGAACTGCCTCTGGACGGCGCTCCGGTGCTGCCGCTGGTAACTGTGGATGGGGCGGCACGATTCCGCCGCTTTTTCATCGTGGACAACGCGTCCGCCAGCGAAGTGAAAACCTCGACAGAAGGCGTGGACGAAACCGTGGGTGCGAATCTGCCCTACCTGCCCACGGCTTTGGGACAGGCCCAGTACTATCAGGCACGCGGAGATGCGGCCCAGGTAAAGCTCGCCTTCAGCCGGACGGAAACCACGGCCGGCAACGCTGCCATTGTCACCCTCGCTGAAATAACATCCGCCTTGCGCCCGAACGGGGAGCGCTGGGAGACGGTAGTGTACTCCCTGGCCAACCGTTCACTGCAATTCCTTCCACTTCGCTTGCCCAAGGGTGCGGAGTTGATTGCCGTGAAAGTCGGCGAAGAAAGGGTTCGCGCTGACCTGGACGAACGGGACGGCAAGCCGCTGTTCCTCATCCCGCTGATTCAGATGCGGCCGGGCGAGATGTCCCAGAAGGTCAGTGTGACTTACTTCATTCCCGCCACGGGCAAGCGCGTGCTCAAAGGACGCACCGCATTGGACGATCCTGAACTGGTGGGTCTGTCTGCCGAGCGGACCCTGTGGAATATCTGGGTGCCGGACAACTTTGATGTCACCCACTTCGACGGAAACATGGAGGAGGTGGTGGAGGAAATTTATGAAGATGAAAAGGCCCAGCAGAAGTTGAGCGATGCCACGCGCCTCAACCGGATCGCGAGCAGCAAGGGCGTAAGTGATGCGGATGCCCAGGAGGCGTTGGGCAACGCCCGCAGGCAGCTCCAGGAGCTTAGGGAGTATCAACACAACAAAACCAGCGCGCCATCTCGTGGTTCCGCGCCAAGGAAAAAGGGGGGCAAGGCAGATGCAGCAGACGATTCGATGGCCAAAAATAAGAGCAACCAGGAGATTGAAAGCCAGCTGGCGCAGCAGGGAATGGTGCTGGACATCAATAGTGACCTAGTGCAAAACCGGACTGTCGCTGGAGCTGTGGTCCAAAGTCAGGGGCAGGCCTTTGACCCTCCACAGATCCCTCAAGCTGCGGGCTTGAACACTTGGAAGGAGAACCGCATCGAGCAACCGGTGTTTCAAGGAAACAATGCCCAGATGGAAGTCAACTTGGACAACAGCGGGGTGAATGACAATGTCGCGGTATCCAACGGGTTCTTTGCCCAACAGGTCCAGAACAAGAAAAAGAGCACGCTTGAAGACAAGATGACGAATCTGCCGTTTAAAGGAGCCACGCTGGGCAGGGCCAACGCCTACAACAATGCTGCACCTCAAGCGCAGTCGGACGCACCGGCGGCAGGGCAACAGGTTCTGAACCAGACAACTGGGACCTTGAACATCGAGGGGTTCAATTCGAATTTCTCCAATGGCATGGGAGTAGCGGGGGAGAAACTCGTGCCGCTGCTAGATCCTAATGGCACTCCGATGGGGCAGACGCCTCTCAAAAAGGTAATCTCCACATCGTCAAGCTCAGCGATCAGCCTGCCTTCAGTCGCGGATCCCTTCGCGCCGGCACCGGAAAGTGCAGAGCTGAAGGCCATGAAGGGTGGTTTGGGGACACTTGGTGCTTCTGGTGGATTGGCAGCTTCTCCTGAAAAGAAACCGGAGGTGGGCCAAAAAGTGGCTGAAGTGGAAGCTGGGCTGCAAAAAGCCCGGAGCTTGTTCAGCACGGGAGATTTCGATGGAGCCACTCAAGCCTTTGACGATGTGTTGCGCCGTGACCCAGTCAACTCCGCAGCTCGCAGGGGTATGGAGCAGGCCGAACAAAAACGCGGCGAATACTTCGATACAGCTAGAGATCACCAGCGCAGCAGAATGCTGAACGAGGCAAGTGGCAGATGGGAGGAGCGCCGTTCTCAGCCTCAGCTCGGGGCTGCTGTCGACCCCTTCGCCGCTCCGAGTGAGGCGAGTCATGCGCCTCAGCCTCAGCAACTGAAACCCGCGGGCAGGCTTTCGTTGCCAATCGATGTGCCGCTCACGGGTACAGTGTACCACTTCCGCAAGCTCAAGGATCACGCGCAGGTTGAGTTCAAGGTCTCACAACCCTGGGAACCCTCGCGCACGGCCGCGGTGTGGGGCCTCGGGGTGGGGTTGCTGGTCCTTGGTGGAGTGGAGAAACTGCTGCGCCTGCAGAGAAGCCGCCGCCGTGCTGCCTGAGCAATGCCATGGATCGCGAGAGATTGAGTGAAGCCCGTTTTGAGAGCCTCTGGCTGGCATTGGGCCTGCAAGGGGATGCCGGGGCGTGCCGCCAAATATTGGCCGACGCCTACGGTCAAGCTGGCAGGGGCTATCACAATCTGGTGCATCTCGACGAATGTCTGGAGGAGCTGGATCGCATCCGGGACCTGGCCGTTGAGCCCACGCTGCTGGAGCTGGCCCTGTGGTTTCACGACGTTGTGTATGACGCCCGTGCCGCGGACAATGAAGAGCGAAGCGCGGAGCTGGCGAGAGAGGTGCTGGCAAAAGCGGGGGCTGAACCTCGTTTGATTCAACGAGTAAAGGACCTCGTGATGGTGACCCAACATCACCAGGCTGCTCCTGGGACTGATGATGCGTTGATGATTGACGTGGATCTCTCCATCCTAGGGAAGCCATGGCCGAGGTTCGAGGAGTATGACCGGGCCATCCGGGAAGAGTACGCCTGGGTGCCAGAAGAAATTTATGCCGTGAAACGCCGGGAGGTGTTGCAGCGCTTCCTGGATCGCGAGTGCATTTACCTCTCCGAGCCCATGCGGCAACGATATGAGGCGCAAGCGAGGCTCAATCTGGAGCGGCGATTGAGCATGGACTGATCCCTCCCATGCAGGTGTCAGTTGAAGGTTCCGGTAAATTGGGTGATAGGTTTGTGAACGCAGCCTGAATCCGTACCATGGCAAGGCCCTCCAGCGAGATCCCATTGCATCCCCTGAGTGACTACTCGCCCCAGATGTCGGCGGGGCAGGGGATTTATGTGGGGCGTTTCGAGGAAGCGATCAGCCGCCTGCCCAACCGGCTGAAGATGCACCGGCATGAGTATTTTGAGGTCTTCTGGCTGGAAGGTGGAGCGGAGCACTTCAATGACTTCCAGACGTTCACCATTGATGAACCCACGCTGATCATGGTGAGCCCGGGCCAGGTGCACAACTGGTACCGTGCGGAGCGACTGCGGGGGCCGATGGTCTGCTTCACTCAGGAGTTCTTTGACGGTGGTGCACCACCGCCGAGTCCGCTGCTCAAGCACTCCTTCTGGTTTCCCAACGGTCAACCACCGGTGCTGCGGGTGCCGGAAGCAGACCGCGCAGGCATCACGGGATTGTTTGAATATCTGGAGAAGGAGTTCCAGGGCAAAGCCACCCGTCATGAAGATCTGCTGGCTGCGGTGTTGCGGGTGCTTTTCATCAAGATCGACCGGGCCTATGAACAGGTGGCTCCAGCGGAGATACCCTGCCGGGCGTCTTCACTGGTGCGTGAGTTTCGTCTTTCACTGGAGAAAAACTTCAGCGAGCTCACCACGGTGGCCGCCTACGCGAAGCAACTGAAGGTGACGGCGGATCATCTCAGTGAGGCCGTGAAAGACAAGACGGGGCTGGCAGCGGGAGATCTAATCCGGCAGCGCATGTTGCTGGAGGCGCAGCGCCTGCTGGCCCATACAGAACTGGCGGTGGCGGAGATCGCCTACCGTTTGAGCTTTCAAGATCCGGCTTACTTCAGCCGGTTCTTCCGCAGGCTGACGGGCGCGTCGCCGGGCGAGTTTCGCGAGCGGGTTCAGTAGCGACCCAATGTAGGTGCCGCTTTCCCTCGGGCCTTGTACAATACAGCGCGAAGGTTCTTCAAGAGGGCGCGAGCGGTGAGAGAATCCCGGCAGATGGCCTTGATGGTCCAACTGTTGCCGGAGCCAGTAAGCGGGGCAAACCCTAGATAGACGGACTCAAGATCCAAGCCCAGCGCCTCCACCTCCGCCTGGGGGAATGCAATGCCCTCCTCCAGAATGACAAAGCAGCCGACATAGTGAGCCAGATCAAACTTCAGGCGCAGGGCCTTCAGGCTTTCATCGTCCGGTCGCAGCTTGTACCGTTCGCGAGCGATGAGGGCGCCCGCATGCCACACGTCGGTGTCCCAGCAAAGCTCCTCGAACTGGAAGGCCTCGCCACTGGCCACACGGCCTGGAGCGAGCCATTCAAAGAAGATCAAACTCCCGCCTGCGGCCACCCGGAGGATATTGTGCTGACGGTAGCGGGCCCCGGAGTGGGGGATGAAGGGTTCCGGGTAAAACTCCAGTGATGCACTGGCACCCACGGTCATGGTCTGGCGCACCAGCGCCGTGCTGCCATCCCGAGAGCGATAGACGCGGCTGGAGCTGGGCGTGGTCAAAACCAGGGCGGCACCGTCGTCCGCCACCATGGAGAGATCGATCTCGTCGTTGTCAAAGATGCCTGCGGTGGGGTTGACGAGATTCACGACGAGCGCCTCTGCATCCACGTGCGGCTTGCTGAGGTGCATGGGCGCGCGGAAAGACTGCTCGCGCAGATAAGGAACGCCGTCTGAACGACGGGCGCAGACGATGTGGAGGTGGCCTTTCACTGAGAGGGCGCGTCAGTCGGGTCAGACGAAAAGGTACTCCCGTTTCAGCCAGGCGAGGAGGTCGTCCTTGCCCTTCTCCGACTTCAGATCCGCGAAGAGGTGAGGGCGGCTGCCGCGCATGATCTTGGCGTCGCGATCCATGACGGCGAGGTCTGCTCCCACATAAGGGGCAAGCTCTGTCTTGTTGATCAGGAGGAGATCACTGGTGCGAATGGCCGGGCCACCCTTGCGGGGAATCTTGTCTCCCTCGGCCACGTCGATGACGTAGATGTACGCGTCTACAAGCTCCGGCGAGAATGTGGCGGAGAGATTGTCGCCGCCACTTTCAATGAGGATGAGTTGAAGGTCTGCGTGACGCTTTTCCAGCTCAATCACCGCAGCCATGTTCATGCTGGTGTCATCGCGGATGGCGGTATGTGGGCAGCCGCCGGTCTCCACGCCCATGACACGGTCGGCAGGGAGCACGTTCTCCCGGAGGAGGAACTCCGCATCCTCGCGAGTGTAGATGTCATTGGTGATGACCGCGAGAGAGTATTCGTCCTTGAGCCACTGGCAGAGGCGCAGGACGCACATGGTCTTGCCGGAGCCAACCGGGCCGCCGATGCCCAACCGGATGGGGCGGGCTTTGTCGAATGTTGTGGAGGAACTCATAGGTGCAGGAAGAGTGGAGTCAGGAAATAAAAAGTCGCTCGTGGGCGCGGGCGTGGCGCATGGAGGCGATCTCCAGCAGGGGGTTGAACCAGCCGAGATGCGCGGCCTCATCGATGATCATCGCCTTCTCGATCTCCGGAGCAAGGGTGGCAATGGCGCGACGGATGATGAGCTGGCAGCGCTCCTGACCCATGCGGATGAGCTTCATGGAGGCCACGGCATAGCCGCTGAGTGTCTGGAGGGCAAAAGCGCAGCCAGCAGCTCCAGCAGGGAGAAGTCGCAGCTCAATCGCGCAGATGACAAGGTGATGGCAGGGAGCATCACTGCTGGCGTATGTTTCCAAGATGGGGGAGTCATCCAGCTTGCGCGCCATGGCCATGCGTCGGGAGCCGAGTTGGCGGCTGGCGGCTCGCAGCTCCGCGGCGAGTTTCCAGGCCTCCAGTTCATCATCCAGAGCGCGCAGTTGCTGCAGATCTTCCGCCACCGCGGCGGCACGGGCGCGGGCGAGAAAGGGGAGCTCAAAGGCTTTGAGGCTGGGAATGATCTGCTCATGGAGGAATTTCTCCAGGTCCTCCGGTTTGCGCACGACCTCCTGCTGAGTAAGCTCCTCGAGCCCCATGGAATGGGCGTAGGCCCCCGAGGGGAACTGGGAGTCATTGACCTGGAGCAACCAGGGAAGCCAGTCAGGAAGCATGAGGCACCACGCGCATGGGGTTGAAGATGACCTCGACCTCCGAGACAAGCCATTGTTCCCGCTCGAAGAGCTGGGTGATGGCGGAGTCGTGCAGAATGCGGACGCGATCCGGAAGGACTTGAATGGGGAAGTGGAGATTGCCCACCTTCCAGCCTACCAGGGCACCGAACTCCGCTGTCGGGGTCTCGATCTCATACACTCGCTCAGGCTTCTGTAGGATGACGTAGTCGTGCGTGTCGGATTGAAAGAAGACGCAGCCGTGCGTGAGGCGTGTTTCGAGATCGAAGCCGAAGTCCATGCCGTCCGGGGCAGTCGCCCGCCAGCGACGCTTCAAAAACAGGGCGCGCTCCGCCACGAGGTGAATCCGCTCAGAGGCAGGTCTCGTGGACTGGGGCAGGACGCTGTTTTGGATCAGTTGCATCTAGAGACAAAAGACTGGAAGACAGAAGACTCAAGACATGAGCCTGAATGCCGGGCAACTCTGCGAGGTCAAGAATGCTGAGGAGACCTAAAACAGGAAATAACGCTGGGCCATGGGCAGGACGGAAGCCGGGTCGCAACGCAACTCGCGGCCGTCAGCCTTCACAGTGTAGGTCTCGGGATCGACCTCAATCTTGGGCAGGGCATCATTCCAAAGCATGTTGGCTTTGCCGATCTTCCGAGTGTTGCGCACGGCGCTGAGCTTCTTGTTCAGGCCAAGCTGGCGTACACGGCCCTGGCTGAGGGAGGCCTCGCTCACAAACGTCAGATTGGTGCTGTACTTGGCGCGACCATGGGCCGCAAACTGCGGACGATAAAACATGGGCTGCGGCGTGGGAATGGAGGCATTGGGGTCGCCCATGTTCGCCATG
>JBGGMQ010000872.1:0-5383 GCA_041287975.1 Verrucomicrobium sp.
GCGGCCTACGAGTCCATGCGCCAGAGCTATGAGGAGCGCCGCAACTTTGTGGTGAAGCGCCTCAATGAAATGGGTCTGAACTGCTTCAATCCTGGCGGTGCCTTCTACGTCTTCCCTGACGTCAGTTGCACCGGGCTCTCAGGACGCGAATTCGCCCTGAAACTCCTTGAGGAGCATAGCGTGGCTGTTGTCCCTGGGGATGCCTTTGGCCCCAGCGGCGTTACGTGTGTACGGTGTTGTTACGCCA
Organism: Verrucomicrobium sp.; assembly: GCA_041287975.1. Taxonomy (GTDB): domain Bacteria; phylum Verrucomicrobiota; class Verrucomicrobiia; order Verrucomicrobiales; family Verrucomicrobiaceae; genus Verrucomicrobium. The sequence continues at coordinate 248 of JBGGMQ010000872.1, forward strand.
CCGCACCCGAACTGCTGGAGAAGGCCATGGATGCCATGGAAATCTTCGTGCGAAAGTACCGCAAAGCCTGATTTCAACCTGACTGCATGGTGGTGGCCGATATCCGACGCTCGCCTACGTGGGCGCACGTCGCTCCATTGGCCGCCTTCATGCTGGTCGGTGCATTACAGCCCCTGGTCGGCGTGAAGAACGAGATGCTGCCCTGGTGGCGTTTTGCGCCAGAGCAGTGGATATTTCCTCTCCAGACCCTCTTCGCTGGAGCCCTTTTGTTCTGGTTTCGACGTCACTATCAGCTGGCCCCCTGGCGTGGCTTGGGTCTTGCCGTGGCGTTGGGCACCCTGGGCATCATCTGGTGGTGCCTTCCGGCCCTCGTACATGCTCAGTGGGTTGCCAAAGGTGGCGCGCCTCCCGAATGGATGGAGTGGCTTGGCGTCGCCGCACGCAAAGAAGGGTTCGACCCCTCATTTTTCGAGCATCAGCCCATCTGGTATCCTGCCGCCATCTTCATTCGCTTCGTTCGCATGGTCGTGGTCGTTCCGTTGATCGAAGAAATCTTCTGGCGGGGCTTCCTCATGCGCTACCTCCAGACGGATGGCGGCGATTTCAGAAAAATACCTTTCGGTCATCATACCTGGCGTGCTTTCGCCATCGTCACCGCTATGTTCATGGCCGCCCATGCCCCTGTGGACTGGACCGGTGCACTCGTCTTTGGCTCCCTCATGTACTGGCTCGCCATCCGCACCAAGAGCCTCGGTGCCTGCGTCCTCATGCACGCCGTCGCCAATCTCCTCCTGGGCCTCTACGTCATGTGGACCCGCCAATGGGGCTTCTGGTAATAAAAGTAGTTCGGCTGTCCCAGCCGTTCATGAACGGTAACCGGCTCTTGCCGGGCAAACTATCAAGTCCCGATCTCTGACACCCAGGTTGCGGAGAAGTCAGACTTGTTTCAAAGCCATCAAGGACCCGGCCCTTGAATCTTGAACTTTCCTTGAAGATTCGTATTTGGCATTTGAATTTTGGTCAACCAAACCCAAGGCACGACCAACCAACAACCAAGGGCACCCGCCCCGGTACATCATTCCAAATTTTTGCGCTAGCGCTACGTCGCCAACGCCGGCGCCGACCCGCCCAGGTGTTTGTCGAGCACACTCCGCACCGTGCCCGTCAGTTCACCCACCTCATACGGCTTGTAGAGACTCGCATCGGGGAGCATGCCATGCGCATCGCGGAAGGCGGAGGGGTCAAACAAGAAGCCGCTGCAAAGTACCACTGGCAGCCCGGGATGCATCTTGCGGATCTCCACCATTGCATCGGGTCCGGAGAGGCGCGGCATGGCCACATCCAGCAGCACCAGATCGGCGTTGTTTCCAGGTGTCTTGATCCAGTCCACGGCTTCCTGTCCGTCACTCGCTGTGAACACCTGATACCCGGCACCACTCAGCAGTCTCTTGCTGACATTGCGCACCAGAGAGTCGTCATCGACCACCAGAATGACCTCGGTTCCGGTCGGTTTGGGCGCGGGTACTTGCGCTGTGGCATCCTGACCACCGCCACCACCATCATTCGGTGGAGTGCCTTTGGGAAGGAAAACGGAGAACGTTGCCCCTTGGCCAATTTGGGAGTCGCATTCAATCCAGCCTCCCAGCTTCTCGACGATATCACGGGAGGATGACAGACCCAGTCCGGTGCCTTCACCCCGTGATTTGGTCGTGAAGAAAGGTTCGAACAGATGCTGCATCACCTCGGAAGGGATGCCGGGCCCATTGTCCTGAACTTCAATACAGACGTAGTCGCCGACAGCGGCGTGGCCACTCATGCCTTGGGGTGGGGCAGTCCTGGCGCGGTTCGAGGCTGTGATCAGAATCTCACTGTTCGCCCGGCCCTTCATGGCATCGACCGCATTCACACACAGGTTCATCAGGACCTGCTGGATGTCACTCCGGTCAGCCATCGCGGGCCAGAGGTTGCGAGGCAGTTGCAGGTCCACCTGGACGAGCGCCGAAACCGAGTGCTTCAAAAGGTCCCGCAGATCCGTCACGATCGTGCGGATGTCGGTGCTCTGCACAGTGTGTGAGTTGTGCCGGGCGTGGCACAGCAGTTGTTTCACCAGTTCGCGGCCCCCCGCAGCTGCCTTGAAGGCATCCGCCAGGAGCGAGATCACTTCTGATCCTGTGTTGGTGGAATAGAGCGACTGCATCTGCTGCAGCGCGATTCCCAAGTTGCCCGTGATCGCGGTGAGGAGATTGTTGAAATTGTGGGCAATCCCGCCTGCAAGGATGCCAATGGCTTCCATCTTCTGAGCCTGTTGCAGAGCGGATTCGAGATTCCGCATGTCCGTCCGGTCCCGCCACACCAGCACACGCTCAAGAATCGGTCCGCCAGACTCCGGCGGCACAGGGAAGGAGGTCAGACTGAGCAGTCGCGGCTTCGGCCTGGTCAATTCCCATTCGTCAAACTGCTGACCGTCAAAGGCGTTGCGGTCATTGAGCATCGTCCACTTCTTGGTGAACGATTCTGGCGTATTGAAGCATCCTTCCAACTGGGAGCGAAGGTCGTGCAGGCCAGAAGGGCATGGCTGTTGGGGGCTGAGACCGAAGAATTCCAAAAACTTGCCATTGGTGGCGAGGATTCGATTCTCGGCATCCACCACAAGAATCGCGTCGGGAACCGCATCTGCCAGGCCGTGAATACGGGCAAGGAGCCTGGGAGAGGAAGCTGAAAGCGAAGACGCCTTAGCTTCAACGCTGCTATTCGTTTTTACAATGCTTTCCAGATTCTGCGATGAATCGCCCATAATTATGAAATGTAACCATACTATTGCGTAAATAAAACATAATTTTCATAATGATTTATAGAAAATTCACACTCCTTGAAATTTTAAGAGTGTGAGTAGTTTAGCTTTTACGCCCTAAAATTCCCGCAAGAGGCTTACTGGCTGAGCCCGTCCATCACTTTTTCGATAGCTTCCAGAGAAGTTCTGCTACCCATGCAGCCGGTAGAATGCACTGGCAGGCACATCTCCACGACGGTGCCCCGGGAGTGGTCATTGTAGGCCCGCGCCCAGCCACCCTGATTGTGCAGGGTCACGTAGCAGGTGGCCAGATTCATGCCCAAGTACTGGGGATTCTCCTGCCTCATGAAAAAGGGCGTGAAGACGGTGGACAGCTTGGCCTGAGGGATGTTGGGACCGGAATCCGTGATCTCCATGGCCACGTGTTCGAGTGTCTCCCCGGAGCCCTGGACGTAGCGAACGGTGATGTTCACCACGTTGTTGGATTGCAGGTGATCCAATTCGTCTTCGAGGACCAGTCTCAGGATGTGGCTGATCCGGTTCCGGTTGCACTGGATGGCCGGGAGGTCAGGCGGCGAGGTGAAGGATATGGCGATCCGCTTGTCCTCAAAGAGGCCGCTCAACTGCTCAATGACCCCGTACCAGATGGCATTCAGATCCACGAGCTCGCCGTCCGTGGTATCGTTCATGGAGGGTACCGACGCCAGACGGGTGAGAGTGTCTGTGATACGGCGCAGCTGGGTTTTGGCAGAGTCGTGAAGTTCGGCTAGGAAGTTCTCGTCCATACCCGGGGGCAGGCTGGCGGCATTACCATGTGAATCCACCGCCAGTTGCAGGTAAGTCTGAACTGGCACGAGGGCGTTGCGCAGATGGTGGTTCATCCCCTCGGCCAGTGCCCCGTAGCCAGCCAGTCTATCAGACGCGATAAGTTGCCGCATCAGGGCCGACCGTTCCTGAAGGAGCCGGTCCTTCTCTGCGCGGAGTTGGAAGTACTCCATCGCCCGGCGAAGTGTCTGCACGAGCGCCTCCGGCTCCCATGGCTTGCTGATGTAATGGTAGATCGCCCCATCATTGATGGCGGCAATGGCCGTGGCGATGTCGGCATACGCCGTCGCCAGGATGCGGACAATGTCGGGATGGCGTTCCCGCAACTGGCTGAGAAAGGAAGTGCCCTGGAGGCCGCGCAGCCGTTGGTCAGAGACCACAACGGCGATGGAGTCCCGATGCTGGTCGACAATGTTCAGCCCGTCCTCCGCGCTTGGTGCCGTGATGACTTCAAAGTCCTCGCCAACAATTTGTTCGAAGTACTTCAGTGAGAGCAGTTCATCGTCAACATAGAGAATCTTGCAACGGGTCTTGCCAGAAAAGGGGGGCGTTGACATTGGCCAACGTGTCACCTCAATTCGAAACTTTTCAAGTGGTCATAACGGCCACTTCTTGTGATTCAGTGGAGGAATTGACCGGTAGCAGGCTGGGGGAGGGTGCGGCCAGGGGGAGCTGAATCTCAAATTCGGTTCCCCGGCCAGGAGCTGGCGTTGCAGTGATGTTGCCACCGTGCGCCGTGATGATCCGGTAGCAGACAGACAGCCCCAATCCGGTGCCTTCACCCGCCGATTTGGTGGTAAAGAACGGATCAAAAACGCGGTTGAGGTTCTCCATGGGGATTCCAGGTCCGTTGTCGCGGATGCGGATGCGGGTGTGATTGCCATCCGGAGTGGCGCTGATCCAGATTTGAGGCGGCTCTGGCTCTGGAGGCATGCTGGACGCCAGGGCATCAATGGCATTCTTGAGCAAGTTGAGCAGGACCAAGGTGAGTTGATTGCGGTCGCCGCGGACGAGCAGGTCGGCGGGGATGGACTCGTGAAGGTGGATGTGGAACTCCTTGAGAGGGGATGAAAGGATGCGCACCGCACTTTGAATCGGCTCCGCCACCGCACAAACTGCCGCCATCACTGTCTCTGGATGGCAGAAGGTTCGCAGATCGGAAATAATGGTAGAGATGCGGTTGATGCCCTCACGGATGTCAGAAACAACCTCTTTGAGTGTGTTCTTGGAATCGTCAGGAAGTTTCCCGGTGCGGCGGTCCAGAATGAAAAGGGCGCTGCGGGCGAAGTTCAACGGGTTGTTGATCTCGTGCATGATGCCGCCCGTGAGGATCCCCAGGGCTGCCATCTTCTCACTTTGGATCAGGTCGCGCTCGGCAGCGCGCAGTTCTTCGAGCGTTTGCTCCAGTTCGGCATTTCTCTCCGCGATCTCCTTCTGCAGGAGGCTGGACTGAACCAGATTGTGCACCCGCGTGTGAAATTCCGTCAGCGAGAAAGGTTTCACCATCACGTCATTGGCCC
>JBGGMQ010000873.1:0-4749 GCA_041287975.1 Verrucomicrobium sp.
CATCATCTTCAACGGCTTCGGCACAGGCATTGAGGTCTGTCCGTCCATGCATCATGGCGGGCCCTATCCCTCATCCACGCACAGCTTCTTCACCAGCATCGGCACGGCCGCCATCTACCGCTTTGTGCGTCCCGTCTGCTACCAGGGTTTTCCAGATGACTGTTTGCCGGCCCCTCTTCAGAATGCGAACTCCGTCGGTGCCTGGCGCATGGTGGACGGTGTGATGACGCAGGCAGACGTCTAAAGCGAGAACAGCAGGCAGGGCAGCCGTTCACGGGGCGTGAAGGAATCACCAAGTCTGGTAGATTCGTGACGGCTCGCGGGTGGCAGTGCAACGTTGGCCAGGAGTCCCCGTACCCGGCCTATGCGACTGCCTGCCATCGTTCGTCTCTTTGTTCTGACTTCCTTGATGTCTGGGCTCGCCCCGGCCCAGACATTTAAATGGGTTGCCACCGCCGGTGGAACCAAGTCCGACAAGACACGGTGTGTGGCCCTGGATCCACAGGGAAACGTGCTCCTGGCAGGAGAGATGAACGGCGATGGCAAATTCGGACCCATCACCACGGCAGGTGCGGGCAACACCGACTTCTTTCTCGCCAAGGTCAACAAGGCCGGACAGTTTGTTTGGGCTCGAACTCTGGGCGGCAGTCAGGTGGACCGAGGGTATGGAGTCGCTTCTGATGCGGTGGGCAATATCTACGTCACTGGCCACTATCAAAGCCAGGACTTGATGGTCCTGGGGCAGCCGGTCCCCAATGCCGGGGACTATGATGTCTTCACGGCCAAGTATGATCCGGCGGGCCAGTTGCTCTGGATTCGCACCGCGGGGGGAAAGGGCTATGACTACGGGCACGGCATTGCGGCGGACCATGAGGGCAATGTGATCGTTACTGGCGCGGTCGTAGGTGAGGCAAAATTTGGAGAGATGACTCTCAGCAGCCCTCGATCCATCTTCTGCGCCAAGTACGATGCCGGCGGCCGGCTGCTATGGGTGAAAGGTTCCACGGGGCCGGGCAGCGGCGCAGGGCATGGCGTGGCCGTGGATGGCAAAGGAAACATCTATCTCGGCGGACTTGCCGCAGGGACCTGCCAGTTTGGGAAATTTCCGGTGGGCTCCAGCAAGACCAATGTCGCCCTCGTGGCTGCGTTGAATTCTGAGGGCGAGGTGCAATGGGTGCAAACATTGCCGGCGAGCGCCAGCGCTGTGGTTCATGAAATCACGGCAGACGCTGAGGGGCGTGTCTGGGTGGCGGGGATATTCAAAGGCAGGCTGGATGCGGGCCCGGAATCGTGGAGCACCACGGGGGAGAAGGACAGCGATGGCTTCGTGGCCCAGTATGATGCCCGTGGCACGCGGCAGTGGGTGCGCGTGATGCAGGGGAAAGGCATCGAGTACCTGCTGGGGGTGGCTGCCGACGGTAAAGGCGGCGTGTATGTCACAGGTGAGCATGGGCCGGACGCCTCGTTCATGGGCCAGACTTTGCCTTCATCTGCGCCGACCAGCATCCTCGTGGCAGCGTTGGATGGGAAAGGTGGGCTGCGCTGGTTGCGTCGGGCCGGGGGTGGCAAGGCGTCCAATGCCTACACTTTGGCCGCCGATGGCAAAGGCACCCTGGTCGTAGGCGGAGCATGCACAGGTCCCGCAGACTTCGATGGAGTGCCGGTGGGATCGACCCAGGGGGCCGACCTATACGGGGCGCTTTTGCAGGATTAGCTCTGCGTTCGAGCTTCCACCGACGCAAAAGCTTGCCAGGGTGTGGGCTTTCATGGTTGGCTTCTCGCCATCATGACTTCCCGCTTCCGCTGCACTTTCAACCCGGCCCTGGGTGCGTTGCTGATTTTCCAGGCTTTCGCCGCACCGCTGGGCCTCGCTCAGGACGCAGCCCCAACCGCGACGGTGGGCGAGACGCGCATTGCCCGCTGGAAGGATGACTGCTCGGCGGCGTTTCTGCTCATGTTTGACGACAGCTGGCCGAGCCACTTCCAGGTGGCGGCACCGGAACTGGTCAAGCGCGGAATGATCGCCACCTTCTACATCAATCCCGCCAAAGGGGAGTACCAGAAGTTCGCAACGGAATGGCAGGACAAGCTTTGGAAGCAGGGCATGGTCTACGGAAATCACACCATGACGCACAAGGGTGTGAAGGATATGGAGAGTGCCGAATGGGAGATCGGCGAGTGCTCTCGCATCATTCGTCAGATCGGGGAAGGCAAGGCAGACCGGTTGGTTTCCTATGGTCAGCCAGGCGTGCCCCAAGATGCGTGGAAGATTACCCCCGCACAGCTTGAGGAGCTGTTGAAGAAACATCATCTGGTGAGCCGCCCTGCGTTCGACGGGCATGGGGCGGTGTATCATCTGAAAACGGCAGCAGAGATGCTCGCCCTCGCAGACAAGGCGATTGCGTCCAAAGGCATGGAATACGTCGTGGTGCACGGCCTGGAGCGCAAAGCCCCCAACTGGGGCTATCAGGACTTCTGGCCGCTGCCTCAGCAGGTGTACGTCGACCTGCTGGATGGGCTCAAAGAACGCCGCGACAAAGGAGATCTTTGGATTACCGACCACATCTCGCAGCATCAGTACGAAACCGAGCGCGACAGCGCTACGGTGAAAGTCCTGGAGGCGGGTGAAAAGGGGATCAAGCTGGAACTTAAGGCCACCGCCGATGCCAGGTACTACGACCTGCCGCTGACGCTTGTCACGCAGGTGCCTGCATCGTGGGCAAAGGCAGGCGTTACCCAGGGCGGGAAGACAGCGAAGGTCACCATACGGAACGGCGTTGCTCGATTCGATGCGATTCCGAATGGGCAGGTGGTGGAATTGGTGCCGGAGTGAGATGCAAGATGGACGGACGACCTTTCAAAAGCGCCAAAGGGATTGGTTTTGTCAATGCAATCGGTGTGCTGTAAAAATGAATCTCATGAAAATCCGGCTCGCTCTCTTTTTCACCGGTCTGGCACTTTCATGTTACGGCCAATCGTCCAAGGAAGAAGCGCCTGCCTCCCAGGGAGCCTCAAGTGGAAGTGCAAAAACGGCCGAGGCCAAAGGCAAGCCCGCAACTCCAAAGGTCAAAGCACTGAGTGAGAAGGAGCTGAATGCCTTGCTGGCCCGCCGGTTGGAGGGGGGGATGGAATACAAGTTTGCGCAGTTCGCCAACATGTTCTTTGTCTCGAGTCGCATTCAAACCGGATGCTCCGTCGTACTCTCCTCTCGCGCGAAAGACATTCTGGAGGCCGAATTGCAGCCGCCGTTCCCTGCATTCTACAAGCCCACGTTGCGGGAGTTTCTGGATGCAGTGGCATGGCAAACGTTCTCCACGTGGCGCTACGATACCAGTGGGGACCAGATCAACAATGAGACGGGTGACACGACCCCGATGGAAGACATTGCGGTCTTTGACTTCGTCAGAGCGGATCGAACAAAGCCCTATGAAGTCATTCTCGCGAAGGACTGGAAATCTGAGGACAGGGGGCACTGGCTGGCATTGATCCCCTCGAAGTTTCCAGTGGGGATGGATATCTATGAGATGGGCACCTATTCTGCCAAGGACCCGGAAAAGGAACCCGAGTTGATGAAAAAGGTGAGGGAGGAAATGAGTATGGAGTGGAGTCGACGCATTGGCAAAGAGGCGAAGGCAGATGATCTCGTCGCCGCCAAGGCGGGACCGTATGACGCACTCTATTTTGAAGCATTGATCCCTTCACAACTTGAAAAGGAAATCCGGTGGCGGCAGTGGGTCTTCACGGTGGGAAACCAGTGCTTTTTCATTGTCAGCACCATTTTGCCAGAGATGGAGGAGACTTTGTTCCCTGATGTGAAGCAGATGTTGGGTTCCTTCAAGATGAAGACTCCGCAGCCTGTGAAGTAAGTTGGAATTTTGCCATGAAACACGCTCTTCTCGATCTCCTCGGCATTGATCTGCCCATCGTCCAGGCACCCATGGCGGGCTCACAGGGGAGCGAGCTTGCTGTGGCTGTTTCCAATGCCGGAGGCTTGGGCTCTCTGCCATGTGCGCTGCTGACTCTCGACGGGATGAGGGAGGAGTTGCGGAAAATCCAGTCGCTGACGTCGCGCCCGTACAATGTGAACTTTTTCTGCCATGAGGTGCCGGAGTTCGATGCTGGACAGGAAAGAGTCTGGCGCGGGGCACTGGCTCCGTACTACAGAGAGCTTGGGTTGGATGAAACAAGCATCACTGCGGGAGGTGGTCGCGAACCGTTCCACGCGGGTCACCTGGAGGTGCTGTCGGAGTTTCGGCCGTCGGTGGTGAGTTTCCACTTCGGCCTCCCTGCGCCTGAGCTGTTGGCAGGAGTGCGTGAAACAGGCGCCAAAATCTTTTGTTCGGCGACTACCGTTGAAGAGGCCTTGTGGCTCCAGGACTGGGGAGTGGATGTGATCATTGCCCAAGGCTTGGAGGCCGGAGGCCATCGTGGCCTGTTCCTCTCGGACGATCTCACCCGGCAGATGGGCACCCTGGCCCTGGTGCGGCAAATCGTGCAGGCGGTGAAGATGCCCGTCATCGCTGCAGGGGGAATTGCCGATGCTGATGGCGTCGCCGCTGCCATGGCCTTGGGGGCGGTGGGTGTGCAGGTGGGGACTGCGTATCTGTTGTGTCCGGAATCCAAGACCTCTGCTCTACATCGCGCTGCATTGCAGAGTTCCAAGGCAAGACACACGGCACTGACCAATGTGTTCACAGGTCGCCCGGCGCGAGGCATTGTGAACCGGCTGATGCGCGAGGTCGGCCCGAT
>JBGGMQ010000874.1:0-4758 GCA_041287975.1 Verrucomicrobium sp.
AATACCTAGGGCGCGTCCCATTTTCCTTTTTAGGATTAGGAATGGGGAATGGTGGGTGTTACGGGATAGAACTGTTGCTGGCGCTTGCGATGTCGGAGGAGGGTGACGGGTGATGCGGACGCGCCAGCGACTGGGAGGGGCCACCCAGTGTGGAAGAATCGTCTCGCTTCTACGTCCACCCGCCTGTCGACCCTCAAAATCCACGAACGAACGCCGCCTTGTCTCCTCCGCTGACACGTCCATCTTCATTGAACCGTCCAACACCTCTCAAAGCGGCGGTTCCCGCACGCACCCCAAAGTCCCGGCAAGCCGGGACGTCGCCAGGTGGTGGGGATGGTGGGTTCTAGGAAGTGATCGGGGCTTGTGAAGTTGTGGGACGCGCGAGGCAAGCGGGGCGCTTGCCCTACAGGGTGTCGGCATCTTTGAACATGAGGCAAGACGTGCGCACAAAAAAAGCCCACGGTTGCGGGCCATGGGCTCCGGCAACGGTGGGCTGGGGAACAGCAATCGAAACCTGCTTCGATTATTTCAAGGCAGTGGCGAAGAGTTCTTTCATCGCCTCCCAGGACTTGGTGTCGGCTTCGGCGTTGTAGGCTGCGCCTTTGCTGACGTCATCGCCAGCGGCTTTCTGGGTGAAGGAGTGGACGGCGCCGGGGTAGGCGACGAACTTGTATTTCACGCCGGCGACTTTCATCTCGCTGTGGAAGGCTTCGACTTCACCGCCGGGGACGAAGGGGTCATCGGCACCATGGAGAGCGAGGACCTGGCCTTTGATCTTGGTGGCGTCGTCGGGGGTGGGGGAGCTGAGGCTGCCGTGGAAGCTGACGGCGGCTTTCACATCGGCACCGCTGCGGGCGAGCTCCAGGGCTCCGGTGCCGCCGAAGCAGTAGCCGATGACGGCGACCTTGGTGGTGTCGGTGCGAAGGTCTTTGTTGAGCACTTCAAGGCCGGAGGTGAGGCGCTCTCGGTAGAGCTTGCGGTCGCCTTTGTACTTGCCGGCTTCCTGGCCTGCGGCGGGAGGCTGGGGGCGGATGCCTTTGCCGTAGATGTCGGCGACGAAGACGTTGTAGCCCAGCTCGGCGAGCATGCGGGCGCGCATTTTTTCGTAGTCGCTCACGCCCGTCCACTGGTGCACGACGAGCACGGCCGGGCGCTTGCCTTCCTTGGCGGTGTCATAGGCGTGCCAGCCTTCACAGGTGACGCCTCCGGAGACGTACTCCACCGCTGTTTCCTTGATCTCAGCGGGGGCGGGCAGGGTGGACATGAGAGAGAGGAGGCCGAGGAGGTGGGAGAGCGTTTTCATGCGAGGAAGAGTGGGAGGGGAGTTTTCAGTTTCAAGTTTTCAGTGTTCAGTTTTTGAAGGCGGTGGCGGGAGGGCTGGGTGGTTGTTCTATTTGTTTTTACCACAGAGACACAGAGACACAGAGAGCTTCGGGTTTTGGTTGGGATTCTGGATCCGAGGCTGGGAAAGTTCCTGAGCAAGTCGCTGGTCTTAATACGCGCTCGGCGGGGAGAAGGGGCGTCGGGTGTCGGGAAATTGACACGAAAGCAAACAAAAGGCCGGTGCTTTTTGGGCACCGACCTTGGGGGAGGAGGGATGAATGCTGGGCTTACTTCGCGGCGGTCTTGGGTTTGTCCGCGGGTTTGGCGGTGCCTTTTTTCAGTTCGTCGGCGGTCCAGGCTTTGGTCCGGCCGGGGTAGGCGGCGCGGATGGAGGCGATGTCTTTGGGGGAGACGGGGGAGCCGTTGTGCTCCCACTCGCGGCGCAAGTAAGTGAGGACGTTGGCGATGTCGTCATCGCTGAGGAAGGGCAGCGGGGGCATCTCCAGGTGCCAGGTGCGACCGCTGACGGTGACGGGGCCGCTGAGGCCGTGCATGATGATGCGGGCGGAGAGGTCGGTCTTGCCGAGGACCCACTCGGAATCGACGAGCGGTGGGGCGAGACCTTCCAGGCCGGTGCCGGTGGGCTGGTGGCAGGCTCCGCAGAGCCCGCCGTAGATGACTTTGCCTTTCTCAAACTGGGCCTGCTGATCGGCGGTGAGGGGCTTCACGACGGGAGGAGGGGGGACGCCGGGTTTCCCGGGCCAGGCGAGGGACTTGGAGACGGTGGCGAGCAGGGTGGTGGTGTTCTTCACCTTGATCTTGGTGCCGGTGGTGGCCAGGGTGGCGGGCTCGGCCTCAAGGTAGAGGAGCTTGCGGGGCTGGGCCTTGGACTTCTTGTCCAGCGGGGTGCCTGCCAGGCCATTGAGGATGGCGAGCTGGCGGGGACTATCGGCACCTTGGGCGGCTAGGACCGCGAGCAGGCGGGAGACACGGGCGGGGCGGCGCTCATTCATGACGCAACCGGCGAGCATCTGAACGAGGCCGCTGGCAGTGATGGTGTCTGTCTTGGCGTCGGTTGCAGGAGTCTCAAGCAGGGCTTCGAGGAACTCCAGCTCACGTCCGCGCAGGCCGCTGACGATGGCGTCATTGAGGAGGGGGCTGCCGCCTTTTTTCAGGAGGGTGAGCACGGCCTGTCTGGCCTCGGGGCCGGGCTGGGCGCTGAGCTGCATGGCGAGCTGCACGCGCACTTCGGCGTTCTTCTCCTCCAGCATCTTGAAGAGCTCAGGCATGACCAGAAGGTTGGAAAGGCGGACGGCGGTGGCGCGGACCTTTTCATGAGAGTCCTGCAGTCCCTTCGTGAGGACCTCCGGGCTGAGGGACTTGAGGCCTTCCAGCGTCCAGAGGGCCTGGACACGGCTCTGGGGGAGGGCGGCGGAGCCTGCGAGCTCGGTGAGGGCGGGGACCACGGAGGTATCGCCGCGCTCGACAAGCACGCGCTGGGCGGTATCACGCACGTGACCGTTGGCGCTGGTCAGCAGGGCGACGATGGCGGCGCTGTCCTTGGGCAGCTTGACCGTGGCGGGGGCGACTTTGTCCTCGGGCACCACGCGGAAGATGCGGCCCAGATTCACGGGCTGCTCCAGCTTGCGGGCCTCAATGTTGGCGATGAGGTAGTGCGTGAGGAAGAACTTGTGCTGCACGATGCCGCGAGCCATGTCCACGATGTAGAGGGCGCCATCGGGGCCGTTGTAGGCATTGACGGGGCGGAAGCGTTCGTCTGTGGAGGTGAGGAACTCGGTGTCGGTGTAGGCGTTTTTGCCGGTGATGACGCCGCCGGTTTCACTGAGCACGAGTCGCTTCACGAGAAGGCCACAGGGCTCGGGGACGAAGGCGTTGCCCAGGAATTCCTTGGGGAACAGATCGCCACGGTAGATGGCGGGACCGCAGGTGCCGGTGACGGTGGCGAGGCGGCCATCGGGGCGGAGTTGCTTGTCCGTGTAGCCGCGGTTCACACCGGGGGTGGGGACGGCGGGCCAGGTGGCCTGGTCCTTCTGCACCTGGAAGTTCAGCGCGAGGCGGTCGGCGAGGTTCGGGTTGCGCTCGTAGGTGGAGGGCGGGAGGAGATCGCTGCGGAGGAGGTCGCTGTTGTAGTTGAAGTAGCGGCGGCCCCAGTCGTCCTGGGTGAGGCCCCACTGGCCACCGCTCTTGGTGGCCTCAGAGATGAACTTGCCCTGGGAGAAGCGGTAGCGCTGGCCGTAGCCGGCGCTCCAGATGAGGTTGTCCATGCAGTAGGTCGGCGAGTTGGCCATATGCTCGGGCTGGCCACCTGCGGAGCCGTAGCTGCCGCCCACGACTTCGCTCTTGTCGGCCACGCCATCGCCATCGGTGTCGTGGTAGAAGGTGAGATTCGGCGGCTCCGCGACGAGGGCCCCATCGCCCAGGGCCATCACGCCGCGGGGCATGAGGAGCTTGTCCACAAAGACGGTGGCCTTGTCCATCTTGCCATCGCCATCGAGGTCTTCGAGACGCTTGATGCGGCCAATGGGCTGATCTTCGCCGCCACCGTTGACGTCATTCATGTACCCGCGCATCTCCACGACGTAGAGACGGCCCTGGTCATCCCAGCTCATGGCCACGGGAGATTCGATCATCGGCTCGGACGCGACGAGCTGCACCTTGAACCCCTTGGCCACCTTGAGAGCCTTGAGCGCTTGTTCAGGCGTGAGCACCGGGGGTGGGGGCAGCTTGTACTTGAGCTCCACCTGCTCCGGGCCGCGATTGCTGGTGCGGTCGGATTTTTTGGGCGCGGTTTCCGTCGCGGGGGCTGCGGCAGGTGCCGTTGCTGGCTTGGCGGGTGCTTGTGCCTTTTCTTGAGCCTGGGTCGCGGTGGTGGTGGCTGCCAGGGCGGTGAGGGCCAGGGCCAGGGAAAGGCCAGCCGCGGTGGGGACGAAGGAACGAATACGAATTCTCATGGATGGATTCGGGGGCGATGCGATGAACGCCGGGAGGATGGCAGGGGTAGGAAGGGGAACCGTGCGTGCGGCTCCTTTTGGACAAAGCTCGGTGAAGTGACGTGAAGAAGGTGGGCGTAGCGGTAGGGCGAGGTCTGACGATAGAGCGCCTCAGTTATCGACCCCGAAGGGTGGGGTGTTTCAATGGAATTGAAAGAAATAGACTAGAATTGCCGCGGCTAGCCCGGATTTGGAAGCAATTTTGAATTGTGGTTTTGAATCAGGGGAAGGGAGGGGCCCGGCGGTGCCGGGGAAGTAGTCCGGTTGTCCCAGCCGGGGGGGGAGCGGAGCGGGGAAGGCTGCGGTAAGCCAAGATACGTTGTTGCCGTGAAGGACGTCAGGGATGACGCTCCCTGAACGGTTGGGACAACCGAACTAGTGTGCCTGGCATGAACATGAACTATCAAACTTGAAAGGAAGATTG
>JBGGMQ010000875.1:0-4534 GCA_041287975.1 Verrucomicrobium sp.
AGACCTGATCAAGCTCATTGAAGATGCCATCGCCGAAACCGGTGCCGCCTCCAAGAAAGACATGGGCAAGGTCATGAAGCTCGTGCAAGAGCGCAGCGAAGGCCGCGCCGACAACAAGCTGATCAGCACCGAAGTCTCCAAGCGGCTAGCGTGACCCGCTGCGCGGGAGACTCAAGACTAGAAGACACAAGACGTAAGACATGATCAAAGACTCCAGACGGCCAGACATCAGACTCCAGAGCTGAGGATGCGGCAGCGCCCCTTCCTTGGAAACTCTCTGTGCCTCTGTGTCTCTGTGGTTTAAGCCCAAATTCCCAACCATGCCCTCGCCCTCTGCGCCGCCTGCGCCTCTCCACGTCACTGCCATCGTTGTGGCGGCGGGGAGCAGTCGGCGTATGGGGTTCAACAAGCTGACGGCGGAGTTGCTGGGCAAGCCGGTGCTGCGCTGGACCTTGGAGGCCTTTGATGCTTGTCCGCAGGTGGCGGAGCTGCTGGTGGTCGTGGGCAATGCCACGCGAGATCTGGTCACGGGCTGGATCCGCGATGGGGCCTTCACCAAACCAGTCACGCTGAGTGAAGGCGGCGCGGAGCGTCACTTGAGCGTCCACGGCGGATTGATGAAACTATCTGCCGCCACCACGCTGGTGGCCGTGCATGACGGGGCCAGGCCCCTCATCACGCCCGCCCAGATTGCCCGCTGCATCGCGAAAGCCCAGGAAACAGGGGCCGCGGCCTGCGCCCGCCCCGTGGTGGAAACGCTGAAGCGCGTGGACGCCCGAGGCGTCATCGAAGGCAGCATTCCCCGTGAAGGAGCCTGGGTCATGGAAACTCCCCAGGTGTTTGACCGCGAACTCCTCTGCACCGCGTATGAGCGCGTCATCGCTGACAGCCTGCTGGTGACGGATGAAGTCTCCGCCGTGCAGCACCTCGGCACGCCGGTCTTTGTCCAGGACAACCCGGAGCCCAATCTCAAGATCACCTACCCCTCAGATCTCAAGCTGGCGGAACAACTGCTGACCCTGGCCACGTCTGTGCCAGTGCCAGTTTCCTGATTCACATCCGCCCACCTCCCTGCCCATGTCATCCGCTCCTGTCCTCCCAGACAAAGACGCCATCGCCTCCTCCGAGCTGGACGCGGCGACCACCCTGCCCACCCAGAACAGCCGCTCCTTCACGGCCATGATCGCGGTGCAGGCTCTGAATGCCTTCAACGACAACTTCGTCAAAATCCTGCTGGTGGCCTTTGCTCTCTCCATTGCCAAAGGCACGGCACTGGGGGATTCCATGCAGCTCTTCCTGGGAGCGATCTTTTCGCTACCCTACATCTTTTTCGCCCCCGTAGCTGGTTGGCTGAGTGATCGCTACTCCAAGCAGCAGGTCATCTTCTGGATGCAAGTGTTGCAAGTGCTAGTCTTTGGCCTGTTCCTGGGGGCCCTGCTGCTGCATGACGCGCAAATCACGCTCATCCTGGCTCTGGGGTGCTTTTTCCTCCTTGCCACGCAGGCAGCCTTCTTCAGTCCGGCGAAGCTCGGCATTGCCAAAGAACTCGTCGGGTCCCGGCGCCTCGGATCCGCCAGCGGGGTCTTGCAGCTTTCGAACTTCGCCGGGATTTTGAGCGGCATGGCCTTAGCAGGCTGGTGGTTTGGCCGCCGCCTGGACGCTGGGCTGGACCCCTGGGATGCCGTATGGATGCCGATGGTGTGCGTGAGCTTGCTGGCCGTGGCCCAAGTCTTCGGGGCACTGCTCATCCTGCGCACCACCGAGCACCGGGAGGTCACCTTTCACCGGAAGATTTGGCTGGAGCACTTCAGCCACCTTAGGCTGCTATTCAGTAACCGCCCTCTCATGCTGGCCGCCATAGGGGTGACCTATTTCTGGTTCATTACCTACACCGTCGGAGCCATCCTGGTGATTTGGAGTCATGAGACCTTCCCCAACAACAATGCAGAGGCCAGCCGCTCGCTTTCGTTTCTATCGCTGATGCTTGGTGCAGGGGTCATCCCTGGCAGTCTGCTGGCCTCAATGATCTGCCGCCGACGTCTGGAGCTGGGTCTGGTACCCCTGGCCGGATTCGGCATGGCAGCCGCACTGCTCTTCGGCGGGCTGGCCCCGTTCGATCCCTGGATTCACTTGGCCTTGGTGGGTGTAGGTATGGCTGGCGGAGCCTTCATGTCACCTCTTTACGCGTTTGTGCAGGACCGTGCCAAACCGGATGAACGGGCGCGCATCCTCTCCGCCATGAACCTCATGGACAGTATCGGGGGGGTCATTGCCAATCTCATAGTAGTGAATCTGATGTTCCAGCTCGGCTTGAAATCGGGCACCCAACTTCTGGTCCTGGTGCCCTTGGCACTGGGTTCAGCCCTGTTCATCACCAAGCTCCTCCCCCGCAGCCTGCTCATGATTATTGGTCGCGCCATCGTGGTGGCCATGTACCGCCTGCGGGCGCACCATGAGGAACGTTCCCCGGACACAGGCTCCCTGCTCCTGCTGCCGAACCACACCAGTTACACGGATGCGCTCATGATCGGTGCCACCAGCGAGCGCAACGTGCGCTTCGTGATCCTGGAATCGCTCTATGAAATCAAAGGGCTGCAGTGGATGCTGAAGGTCTTCGGAACCGTGCCAATCTCCCCCGTACGGGCCAAGGACGCCATCCGCACGGTGGCTGACGCCTTGAAGGCAGAGCAGGCCGTGGTGCTCTTCCCCGAGGGGCAGCTCACGCGCACAGGATTTCTGAACCAGATCCACAAGGGCTATGAACTCATGGCCCGCATGGGTGGCGATGTGAAAGTCCAGCCCGTCTGGATCGACGGCCTGTGGGGCAGTATTTTCAGCTTTGAACAAGGGCGCTTTTTCACGAAACGGCCCCGGGCCTTCCGTTACAAGGTGAGCACCTGGTTTGGTGAACCCCTGCCAGCGAAGGAAGCCACCACTGAGCGGATGCGAGAGGCCTTGCTGGCCCTGGCTTCAGAAGCGTTTGCGAATCGCGAAGCGGTGAAATCCCTCCCCTCCTACACCCGCGCCGAACAGCGCCTGGTGACGGAATCTGAGGCGCGCATGATCCACCTGAACGCCCTGCGTGTGCTCGAGACCTCCCTGCTGTGGAAGGGGGACACCGTCCTCTGCCTGCTGCCCGCCGGACATCCTGTAGCAGAGGCATTCGTCATCGGACTCGCCCAACTGCGCGGGGTGGAGGTCTTTAACTCAGCCTTGGCGGTGAAGCGGAATGAGGGCACAAAACTGGTCGTGCTGGGGGATGCCACCTCCCTGGCCGGGTATGCGGCGGAGCCAAACACTTTCGTGGTTCACGTACTGGAGAAAGCAGAACTCCCCACTGCTGCCACGACGTTGCCCGAGATTCCCAAGGCCCTCTACGATGCAACGACAGGTGCCCTGCTCACCCTCAGCGTACCTCATCCGGAGATGCCTAAGGGAGAAGAAGGCCTGCAGGTGGGCCACAAGGCGGGCAGCGCAGGGCACATTTTGCCCTCCCTGAGTCCCCGCAGCGCCCCAACCGAGCTCGTTTTGGCGGCCATTGTACCTCTTTCGGAGGACGTTGTGGTGCTGCCAAACGCCAAACTCGATGAGATGGGCTTTATTTTTGCTGCGCCATAGGCCGGGATTTGTAAAAATCCCTTGCCCTGACTGGCACCCTGTGCCAATCTCCCGGCCCTCCGCGCTCTAAGTGCAAGTGGAGGTTCCAAATTGAGTTTTCCAGGCTTATGTCATACGCAGTCATCAAAACCGGCGGTAAACAGTACCGCGTCAACGTGGGCGACAAGTTCGACGTGGAGAAGCTTGTGGCCGGCGAAGGCGACGTGGTCACGTTCAATGAAGTCCTTGCTGCCGGTGAAGGCGACGCGCTCCGATTCGGCGCTCCTTTCCTGAGCGGCGCGACCGTTGAGGCTAAAGTGCTCAAGCAGCACCGCGCCGACAAAGTGACGGCGTTCAAGTTCCGTCGTCGCAAAGGCTACCACCGCACCAAGGGTCATCGCCAGTTGATCACCCGCGTGCAGATCACCTCGATCAACGCCTAAGCTCCCGCTCAACCCCAATTTTAATCAGAGAAAGCACCCGTCATGGCTCATAAAAAAGGTCAAGGAAGTGTCAAAAACGGACGCGATAGCCAAAGCAAGCGCCTTGGTATCAAGAAGTTCGGCGGCGAAGCAGTGATCGCAGGCAACATCATCTGCCGCCAGCGCGGCACGAAGTGGAAGCCCGGTTCGAACGTCGGCCTCGGCAAAGACTTCACCATCTTCTCCCTCGTAGACGGCAATGTCCGCTTCGACCAGGATGGCCGCCGCGTGAACGTGGACCTCGTTGTGGTCTCCGCCTAAACGAAGCGAGCTTCGTCTTAGAAAACATTTCAAAACCCTGCGTGTGTGAACACGCGGGGTTTTTGTTTTTGGAAGAGGAAATGGCCTTGGGTAAAAGCACCTGGGAAGCTCGAAGTTGTTTGGAGTACAAACTTTAGATACCATGGGGTTGTCGCACCGCAGCCGAGCGGTGCTAAAAAGGAAGGGTAATGAAA
>JBGGMQ010000876.1:0-3899 GCA_041287975.1 Verrucomicrobium sp.
GGTCGTGCTGTTCTGCAGTTGGTTTATCTAACTGAGGACAGGATACTAAATGCGGTGAGCGCGTGCTTTGCTGGGCGGGTCAGGTTTTTGACTTTGAAGGCCAGCTTGGGGGGGGCTGGGGTGTTTGGTTGTGTAAGGTTTAACCACAGAGACCCAGAGGCACAGAGAGTTTCGTTTTTAGGAACCGCTAACGGACGCTGATTTGACGCTAACCGGAGAAATGACGGACTGGCGGGAGTTGGGTTTTGAGACTGCCAATCCTGGTGTGGGCGGATTAAATCGGGTTCCGGTCCTGACTCGGGACGTCGGAATTACCCAACGTAGACTCGCTAGAAGCTCGTCCAACGTTGGGCTTGAAGCAGTATCCCCTTCGGGGAAAGCTCCTCTGAAAGCAAATGCGGGAGGTTGGATGTCCAGGGTTATGGAACGTTTCCGTTTAACCGCAAGCACAGAGGTTCCACGCAGGGGTTCGTTTAGGGGAGTCCGCTATCGGACGCTGATTTGGCGCTAATCGGAGAAATGACGGACTGGCTGGAGTTGGGCTTTGAGACTGCCAATCCTGGTGTGGGCGGATGAGGTCGGGTTCCGGTCCTGACTCGGGACGTCGGATGTACCCAACGTAGACTCGCTAGAAGCTCGTCCAACGTTGGGCTTGAAGCAGGATCCCCTTCGGGGAAAGCTTCTCTGAAAGCAGATGCGGGAGGTTGGACGTCCGGGGTTATTGAAAATTTTCGATTTAAGGGCACCTCCGGAAACTACCCCTTTGAAGAAAACAGGGGTGTTGCGAGGTCTGGAGTCACTTGAATAGGGGTAGGAACGGACTTTCAGCCCTCCATCCCTTTCCTGACGGATACCGGGGCCTTCGACCCCGGCTGGTATTGGGTGGACCTTCGGCCCTTCTGAGGTTTCCGGAGGTGCCCTTAACCACAGAGAGGCTCGTATTGTGGAACCGCTCACGGATGCTGATCTGACGCTAGCCGAAGAAATGACAGGGTGGCGGGAGGCTGGGCATGAGAAGCGGCATTCCCTTCGGGAAAAGCTTTTCTGAACTGAATCAAAGGGCAGCGGAGGGTTCCTGGCGGTAGGCGATGGGAGGGACGCCGAAGCGTTCTTTGAAGACGCGGCTGAAGTGGGAGACGTGCTCAAAGCCGCTGTCGAAGGCGATATCAGTGACACTCAGTTCCGAATTCCGCAGGAGCTGCGCGGCGAGTTCGAGACGACGCTGGAGGAGCCATTTGCCCGGGGATTCCTGGAAGATGGCCTGAAATTCGCGCTTGAAGGAGGAGAGACTGCGATGGCAGAGCCGGGCGTACTCCTCCAGGGAGAGATTGTACCGGAAATTGACCTCCATGATCTCCATGATGGAGGGGGCATCACTGGCACCGATGCGACGAAAGTGACTGGCGAGCGAGCCATTGCTGCCGCTGGAGAGGACGCTCATGACGAGTTCCTTGAGCTTGAGCCGGACGAGGGGCTCGGGCGGCTTCTCTACGCCGAGAAGATAGGCACGCATGGAGGCGAAGAGAGCGTCCAGAGCGACGTCGCTTTCGACGCGGAGGGCGGTCTTGATGGGGAGGGTGTCTCCCGACTTCATGCCCATGGCCTCAATGACCTCCCGCACCGTGGAGCGGAGGAGGACATCGGGGATGAACACCATCAGGACGCAGACATCAAGATTCGCGTGCTGTTCCACGATGGTGGCACCCTTTTTGAAGAAGAGGGTTTCGCCAGGACAGACCTCCCAAGTACCATCCGCGGTGTGCCAGGTCTTCAGACCGGTGACGATGTGGACGAAGTAGTCTTTCTCCGTCCAGTTCGGCAGGAGGCGGGTGTTGGCACCGCAAGTGTACTCGGCAAACAGGAACTCTCCGATCTCGAGCTTGCTGTAGCTCGGGTTCGTGCGCACGGCGTCGTAGAGATTGAGCATGCTGGGTCTCCGGAGGTTCTGCCGGGGATTATACAGCATAAACGGGCGGGAGGCACGGAATTTAGTGCGTCAGTGCGTCAGTGCGTCAGTGCGTCAGTGCGTCAGTGCGTCAGTGCGTCGGTGCGTCGGTGCGTCGGTGCGTCGGTGCGTCGGTGCGTCAGGGGGTAGGTAGGACTCGCTGATTTAACCACGGAGGTTCACAGAGAGTTTTGGTTGGGTGGGAAAGCGACTTTTGAAGCTTGTTGGTCGTCACGGGAAGCTTGGCGCGGCTCGACTTGTCAGGCTGGTCGCGCAGTCGTGGAGGGTGTCTGCGGCGGGTCTTGGCGAGAAACCGAGGGTGCGTCTGGCTTTTTCGGTGGTGAGGAGGAACTTGCGGCCGAGGAGGGGAGCGAGGGCTCTGAACTGGGGCATGAAGGGCAGCAGGAGCTTGACGACGAAGGTGGGCAACTGTCGGATGGGTGTCTTGAGCGCGAGCCTGCCCAGACGGGCGCGAAGTATCTGCGCTATTTCCTGCATCCACAGGAATTCGCCTGCGGCGAGGAAGCGCTGCCCGGCGGCGTGGGGCGAGGTCATAGCACGGATGTGAAGGTCGGCGAGATCGCGGACATCGACAATCCAGAAGCCGAGCCTTGGGAGGAAGGCTGGACGCCCCTGCAACAGGCTGTGGATGATCTGGACGGAGCCAAGATTCTCCGGGGTCAACACCGGCCCGAACACGGCCCCAGGGAGGATGGCGACAAATTCAGTGGTATTTCCTAAACTCCTCATGAAGTCCCAGGCAGCCCGTTCAGCGAGGATCTTGGAAACCCGGTAGGCGTCAAACTGGGGATCTGCAGGGTCCGCCCAAAGCGTTTCATCACTGACCTGTGCAGAGTCGAGGGAGGGGCGCGCAGTCGCTGCGGCAGAGGTCATGACCACCCGCCTGACCTTCGCTTCCACGGCCGCTCGCAACACTCGCAAAGTGCCATCCCGCGCCGGGGCGACCAGGGACTCCCTGGAGTCCGAGGAGACACCTCCCAATGGAGATGCGACATGCAAGACGTAGTCGCAACCGGTGACAGCGCGGTCCCAGCCCTCATCCTCCAACAGATCGGCCACAAAGAACTGCAACCGGTCACTGGAGATTCCCGTGGACTCAGTAGCAGCACGGATCGCGGCTTCTCTTGAGAGATTTCGCACGGTGGTGCGGACAGAATATCCGCGGCGTAAAAGTTCAACGATGCACCACCCAGCGACGAATCCCGTGCCGCCGGTGACAAGAACAGTTTCAGTAGGGGCAGTCTCCATGGCAGGCACAAGTATACGCGCGTAGACATATTGCAAGATTAAATCTGCAACTGTATACTTGAGTATCCCTATGAAGCGCCAGCCTGTGCCCCACCCCACTTCTGATCTGGTTGCCCCCCCTTCCCCCTCGGTCGCTGTAACAGACGAACAGGCTTCCCCCCTTCCCCGGCGTCGCAATGCGACCACGACCCGCGAAGCGATCCTTGAATCCGCCAGACGGGCTTTTGTGCAAGCCGGCTACGATGGTGCAGGGGTACGGGAGATCGCCAAGGGCGCTGGGGTGACAGCGATGCTGGTGAACCGGTACTTCGGCAGCAAGGAGAAGCTCTTCGCGGAAGTTATTGCAAAGAGCATGGCTGCCCCAACGATCTTGAGAGCGGAGAATCTGGCCAGCAAAGACATGAGCACCGCCTTTGCCTCTGCTCTGGTGGGGATTACTCAATCTGGAGCTCTACCCTTGGATGGTTTCCTGATCTTGCTTCGGTCGGCGTCCAGTGAACGAGCAGCGGAGATTGGACGCGAAGAGATCGAGAAGGGACACCAGAAAACGCTGAGCACGGCACTGCAGGGCAGCCACGCAGCGGAGAGAGCAGCGCTGGTGCTGGCGCTGGTGGCAGGGGTGCAGATGATGAGGCAGATGATGGCACTGCCAGCGTTGGCCGTGGCTGACCCGGAGGTGCTGATG
>JBGGMQ010000877.1:0-2927 GCA_041287975.1 Verrucomicrobium sp.
GCACCCGGCGCAGCCGTCTGATGCTGGTTACGCTGCGGACGCTGGGACTGCTCGTCCTGCTTTGGCTGGCGGCCAATCCCGGACGCTGGCAGACTGAGGGCGAGC
The DNA here is from genome assembly GCA_041287975.1 of Verrucomicrobium sp. GTDB lineage: Bacteria > Verrucomicrobiota > Verrucomicrobiia > Verrucomicrobiales > Verrucomicrobiaceae > Verrucomicrobium. Next base: position 106 of record JBGGMQ010000877.1, read on the forward strand.
AGGAGACACCCGGGTACGCCCTGCTGCTGGACCACAGTGCCAGCATGGCCGTGGCAGATGCGGAGGAAAAGCCGCGCTGGAGCAGCGTCGTGGCCGCAGCCCAAGCGTGGATGAAGACCTCGAAACACCCCGAACGGGTGGCTCTGCACCCTTTTGCTGCCGACCTGGAACCCGCTGTTGACTCCAAAACCCTGACGCCAGATTCCCCGAAGGCAGATGGAGCCCAGAGCCAGATCGCCAAGTCGCTGTCCCAACTGCTTGAGAGGGCCGCTTCCGAGAATCAGCGCTGGGCTGGCGTGGTGGTGCTCTCGGATGGAAGGGAGACGGCCGCCACAGAGACCACCCAGCAGGATGCCGTGAACCGGGCCCGGGCCCTGGGGATCAAAGTCCACACGCTGGCGGTGGGAGGTCCGGTGTTCCGCAAGGACCTTGCCCTGCAGGTGACCCGCCGCCAGATCGTGGCCTACCCGGGGCAGGCGGCGTCAGTGCTCGTCAACGTCTCGAACCGGGGCTTTGGTGCCGTAAAGCCCGTGGTTCGGGTGCTGGACGCAGCAGGCAAGGAAGTGGCCCAGGCCTCGACCCCGCTCAAGGCCAATGCCACGGCCTCGCTCACCCTGCCCCTGCCGGAAAGCGCGGTCGAAGGCGAGTACACGGTGCGCATGGACCTGTGGGAGGGCGATGAGGTGCCGGTCAACAACGAGGACCGCTGCCGCCTGCGACGTCTCACGAGCCGTTCCCGGGTGTTCCTCGCGGAGGGGGCACCCTACTGGGACACCAAGTTCCTGGCCCAGTTGTTGAGAGGCCAGGGCCTCATGGAGGTGGAGGCGGTGTACCGCCTGCGGCAGGACCGCTTCTACCGGGTGGTGAGCACGGATGCCCAGAAGCTGGAGGAAACCACCAAGGTGTTCCCCGCCGACCAGACTGAACTTGGAAAATACGACCTCGTGGTCTTTGGCAAAAGCGCAGAGTGTTTCCTCACCCCGCAGCGGGTGGAGATGCTGCGATCCTTCGTGCGCGACCAGGGCGGCGCGGTGCTTTTCTCCCGGGGAAAACCCTGGGCAGGCGACTACCAGGATCTGGCTTTCCTTGAACCCGGACGCTGGGGCGAGGAGGCCGGGGCGGAGTATGGCTTCCTCCCCACGGCCGAGGGTGAGGAAGTGGGCCTCTTTGGCGAACGGCTACCGCAGCCCAAAGATGAACTCTGGCAGAAGCTGCCGCCGCTGAATGATGTGCGGACGCTCAGTGAGCTGAAGCCTTTCACCCGCGTGCTGGCCATGGGAGACCGGCGCGGCGGCGGAGAGCGGGTGCCTCTGCTGCTGGCACGTCGCTACGGTCGCGGCATGGCCGCCACGCTCAACGGGGACGGTCTGTGGCGCTGGTCCTTCCTGCCGGGGAAGGCGGATGCGCCGGAGCGGCAGAAGGAATTCTGGCTCCAGCTCCTGCAATGGGCGGCCACGTACTCCGAGTTCCTGCCCGGTGAGGATTATTCCCTGAAGCTGAATGCCTCCACCGTCGCAGCTGGCACCCCCGTGCGGGCCCGCATCGGCCAGCGGGGTGCCGCTGGTGGCAAGCCGCCTTCCCTGGAGCTTGTCCTGGGCAATGAGGTGAAGCACCGGGTTCAAGCCACCAACCTGGGCGGCGACGACACCAGCGGGATGCACTGGGGCGCCCTCCTCTCCCTCAAGGATCCAGGAGCTTACACCGTGCGCATCCAGTCCCCCGGCGGCACCGCGCCGAGCGTCCCCCTCACCGTGCTGGCCCCGCCCCGGGAGTCCGACGAACTGAGCGCAGACCCGGACTACCTGCAACGCCTGGCCTCAGAGACGGGCGGGCAATCGCTCAACCTTTCGCAGTGGCGGACCGTGCTCCAGACGCTGGAGCCTGACCGTGTGCCTCTGCACCTCGACGATGCCCGGTGGGAACCGCTCTGGAGCCGATGGTGGGTTCTAGGACTTGCGGTCCTCTTCCTGGGTGCCGAATGGGGCATCCGACGCCGCCTCGGGCTGGCATGAATCCGAGTTCAAAAATATCCCGTCACGTCATGGAAGCACCTCAAGAACTTCGTGAATCCCTCACCCGGCTGCGCAACCGGGTGCGGGGCCGGTTGCGTTTGCGGGGTGCGCTGGTCCTCATCGCCGGCTGGACGGGTCTCGCGATTTTGTGTGGTCTGCTGGACGCCTGGCTGGGCTTCGAATTTCAGGGGAGGAGGACGATCGCAGGCCTGCTGGTCGCGGCAGCCGCTGTGGGCACTATTGTCGTCGTCTGGCGGAGCTTCCGATTCTCTCTTGGTGAGGTGGCCAGACATGTCGATGCTGTGACAGCCGATCCTCGTGGTCTCGCCAGTATTGGCTCAGACCTTGCCCACTCCAAAAGCGAGAGCACTCCCAGCCTGCAGGCATTTCTTGCCCGGCGCGCCCTGGCCGAGGCGGTGCTCAAGCTGCGGTCCCTGCCCCACGGCATGCTCACCCGCAAGGTGAACCTGCGACCGGCGGTTGTCCTCCTGACCGTGGCCGGGATTGTCGTCACGGTGCTGGCGGTCTGGCAGCCGAAAGCCACGGCCCTGATCGCGCAGCGCCTCTTCTCTCCTTCGCGGGACCTGCCTCCTTACAGCCCCTTTGAGTTTAACCTCGATCCCAGCGAGCCACGCGTGATCTACGGCAAGTCTCTGGCGCTCGCCGCAGAGATCACCGGTGCTCCCCTCGATGGCACGGAAGTGCATCTGCTCACGCGCCCCGTCGGCGGCGGGGCGGTGGACCGCCTGCCCGTCTTTCGTGAGGCCGGCCACCGCTTTGCTCAGAAGCTGGAAGGCGTGACTTCCCCGC
>JBGGMQ010000878.1:0-3886 GCA_041287975.1 Verrucomicrobium sp.
TGAGCCAGCCTCAGGCGACGACATCGAGCAGACCACCGCCGTCATGGGGGGTGAAGACTGGCAACTCTGGATCGATGCGCTGCTCGACGCAGGCGTGCTCGCCCAGGGTGTGCAAACGGTCTCCTACTCTTACATTGGGCCCGCAGAGACCTGGCCGATCTACAAGAACGGCACCATTGGCAAGGCCAAGGAAGATCTGGAGCGCGTGCAGAAGGAACTGGACGCCAAGCTGGCTCCCCTGGGTGGCAAAGCTTGGGTTTCAGTGAACAAGGCTCTGGTCACCCAGGCCAGTTCCGCCATCCCGGTGGTGCCGCTTTACATCTCCCTCCTCTACAAGGTGATGAAAGAGCAGGGCACGCATGAGGACTGCATCGAACAGATGGACCGCCTCTTCCGCGAGCGCTTGTACAACGGCAGTCCGCAGCCCGACGAGGCTGGCCGCATCCGTGTGGATGACTGGGAAATGACTCCCGGCGTGCAGTCCCTGGTGGACGAACGCTGGAAGATCGTCAATACCGAGAACCTTGCGGAACTCGCCGACTTTGAAGGCTACAAGTCCAGCTTCCTCCGCCTGTTTGGCTTCGGCCTTGAGGGCGTGAACTACGAAGCGGATACGGATGTGACCGTGGGCGTGCCGTCACTGGCAGTGGCTCCGGCAGAGACTGCGGCGTAAGTCGAGAGTCGAGCGCTTTAGAAAGATTGAATAAGCCCCGGTGGACGTGAGTCTGCCGGGGCTTTTTCTATGTTGCGAGGGAGCAGTCTCTTTGCATTGCGATGCCTTTCTTTGGGGTCATGGCTGAATGCGCTAGAGTATGAGAGTGTATCGGAAGTGGGTGCAGTTCGCAAAAGTGGGTTCCGTTGCCATCAAACGTGATTGCACGTCGCCAGCTGTCTCAAAGCGGCGTCAGGCCGCCGCACTCCAAAGACGCTGCGCGTCCAGGTGGAGCATGCAGATTGCGTTACAGAACGCGTACCGGGCCAGCAACATCTCAAGCCATGCACACTTCCTAGAACCCCCGACTCCCAACACCTGGCGACGCAGGAGCTTTGGAGTGCGTGCGAGAATCGCCGCTTTCGGGAGGACGGTGAACGCACTAGGACGATGAAGGGTCAGCGAAGCCAACCTTCGTGTCTTCGAGTCTTCGTCTGAGGAAATTCGCAGCATTCCTTCGGGGGAAATGTTGGGGCGAAACCCACTCAGGGGTGGTGCGACTGAACGAGTGGGACACTCGAACTACCCCGGAGCTTCTTTGACCCAGTACATCCACACATCTGGACGGTGCTCATTTCACCGCTTCGGCGGCACGGAGTCCTGGGCCTTCTTCAGCCATTCGGTCTTCTCGGTTGTTTCCTTTCGCACAGCCGCATCCTGGCGGAGTTTCTCAATCTCAGCATGGCTGGGCAGCACGTTGAAGACCTTGTACCGGACCTCGCCCAGGCTCCGCCCCTGGGGAGTCCCCAGGTGACTGACATCCGCCACCTCAGCAATGCCGAAGGCTGGCAGGCCCACCTCAGTCAGTGGCTCATTTACTTTCATGAACTCCACCTTCTCCAGGGTGATCACACTGTTATTGCTGGCCTGCGGTCCTTTGTAGCTGTACTTGACCTCACGCGGGAGGCTGAACGCCTCACTGGCCTGGTAAAATTGGTCGTAGTCATTCGTCACGAGTTGAGGAAAATGAGTGGGACCCGTGTGCAGGACTGAGCCCGACAAGAGTCTCGCATCATCCCCATGCCACAGCACCTCGCCATGGCCATAGGTCCACTTGACCGCCATCTTCTTCTTAGTTGAAGCAGACCCAGCCACTGCAGGCTCTCCGGTTGTCGTGATGTCATTCGCGATCTTGGGGATCCAGGCAGCCTGGCCCAGCAGCCCCATCTCGTTCAACATGACGCCAAGCACAGTCGCCTGCCCAGGGGTCCCCTCGCGGATGGTGATGAAGGCAGGATCCCCGCCGCTCTCGCTGTACTCATACATGAGGCCCTCACGCTCGAAGCACCAGGAGACACCTCCCTCCACGAGGCTGCCGCCTTTCTGCGCGATGTACTGGCACAGCACGCCATTGCTGCCCACGGTGATCTTGTAGCGGTACGGATTTCCCTTGGCCTTGCCTTTACTGTCCCTCACCCAGGTCAGGAATTTCTCCCTGCCCTGCCGACGCTGCTCGGTGTCTTCTTCGCCCTCGGCCAACTGGGAGTTGATCATGTCCCGCCGCATCCGCTCGATTTCCGCATCCTTCTCCTCCTCCGTCATGGGTTTGGCGTCGAAGAAGCGATCATACCGCCCCTCCATGCTGCGGATCTTCAGATCCTGCGTCAGCGTGCGGGTGTCCGCCGCATCAAGTGTGGCAGCGTCAAGGACAACCACCGCAAACAGCAGCGCCAAATGTTTCAAGGGGATCGAGGAAAGCATATTCAAGTGCAAAGTGGAGCAAGAGCCAATTCATCAGCATCCAGCATCCCATCAGCCTCCGCCCCCCACCCTGCCATCCGCAGGCACGGCGTAGTAGGGCTGGCCGTAGGTGGTGTCTTCACAGATCCAGTTGACCCAGAGCTTGTCGTCCGTGCCCAGCTTCAGGGTCACGAAATTCCGCGTCCGCAGGTAAGTCTCACGGGAGCCTGCCGGGCGCATCATTTTGCCAGTGATGCCGAGGGATCTTACCTCGAACTGGTCCTCGTTGCTCCCCACCAGGACACCCTGCCACTGCAGCCAGTTGGGTGCGGGATGCACAATGCCTGAGCTGACGATCTGGGCCACTTGGCGCCCCGCATGCTGCCCGGCCCGTCCCTCCAGCACACCCATGCCGCCTACATGCACATCTCCGGACAGCAGCGTGACCTGCCTCACCTTGGGCGCGGCCGCCCAGTCGAACAAACAGTACACCAGATGATCACGATCCCCTTCATGGGCAGGATCACCCCAGTGGTCCAGCACATCATCCGCCATGGTGGGAGCGTTGCGAGCCAGTCCCCCAAACTTGCGCCACACCACCGGCACGCCGGACATCACGAGGATCGACGCTTTGGCACCGTCCAGCACACTTTGCAGGGTCGAAGTCTGCCACTTTTTCAGCTCATCCCAGTGCCGGTCTTGCATGATCATCGTTGGCGTGCGCTCCGTGCGATTGTCCATGCCCAGCACCACATGATCACAGAATTTGATGCCAAAGCTGAAGTGGTCGCCATCCTTCCGCGTTGCGCCCTTGCGCAGCAGCGACCGGTTCTGAGTGGCCCCACGCTGCTGGAAGAGGGCAAACCCGCGCCTGGCCTCGGCGAAGATCACCTTGTAGACCGGCCAGGTCTGCCGTCCGTCTGTGTAGGAGCCCCAGCCGTCAAAGACATCGTGGTCATCCCACATCATGACGGAAGGCACAGAGGCCAGCATATGCATCATCGCTACGGGCCAGGTCTTCTTTACCTTTGGCACGTCCGCCTGGGTAGTGGCGTCTCGCCCTGCCCATTGGTCCAGATAGACCTGCTCGTAAAAGGCCTGAATCTGCCCCTTCTCCGCAGCAGTGGGGTTGTATTTCTCCATGTCCTTGCGGCCCATCAGATTCCACCACGAAGTGAACAGCCCGTCCAGCTCCAGCACTGCATCACAGTACACCTGGTCCCCGCCCATGAGCAGCAGGGAGAAGGGCCCTGCATCGGCCCCTTTCTCCGCATGCTGAGACTTCAGCTTCTCCCACACTGCGCCCGGGTCCACCGTCTGCGCCAAACCAGAGCTCGAGAATCCATTGCATGACGCATAGGCCAGACGTGGCTTTGCTCCTTTGCCCGGCAGGTGGAAATCCCACTGCGATACGCCGAGACGGCTCTGCAGCAGTTTCCCCTGCCCGTCTTTGATCTTGTAGGAGACGGTGCGCCCTTTCCCGTCTGATTCCAG
>JBGGMQ010000879.1:0-4448 GCA_041287975.1 Verrucomicrobium sp.
CCCAGGTCTTGCCGTGATCGGTGCTGAGGCGGGCCTGGTTTCCGAAGGGTTTGCGTCGATGGCCATAGGTCATGAGCAGTCGGCCATCGCGGAGCCGGAGCAGATGCGACGGCAGACCCCACACGCCAATAGAGTGAGGCGTGCTCCAGGTCTTGCCTCCATCACTGGACTCTGTTTGCAACGTTTCGCCTGCGTGTTGTTTGTTGTGGTTGCGGATCTGCACGATGATTGTGCCATCCGCTGCCTCGATCGCATGCAGTTCGTGGTAGCCATTGGGCACAGCATCGCCTTCGCGGGCGGGAATCTCGGAGAGCCACTGCCAGGTCAGCCCGTCGTCCTTGGACTCGCAGACGCCGATCTTCTTGTCCTCTGACCAGAGCTGTTTGCCAGCATAGAGCAGACGCCCGTCTTTGAGCTGAGTGGGGCCGTGGGGGCTGTTCACGATGGTCTTGATGGGCGTGGACCAGGTGATGCCGCCATCGGTGGAGCGCAGGCACCACTCGCCCAGGCCCGCTTTGCGTTGCTCGGGCGTGAGTTGATCGCGGGTGGCCTTCCAGAGGGCCAGCTTTTCCGCAGGCCAGTTCCCAGCCTTCTCCGCCTTGGCCAGACCCGGTTCATACGCCAGCGAGGTGAAGGTGGTGACAATGAGCGTGCCCTTGGCTGTCTCCAGCACGCCGGCATCGCGGTCATCGATGGCCCCATCCAGCAGCACCCGGGCCCGGGTCCAGGTTGCTCCATCGTCCTTGGAGGACATGGCCACCACCTGGCCGAACGGGCAGACGTGCTCCTCGCGTCCGCCGGACCAGACCACCCAGAGCTCCCCGTTGGCGCGGCGTCCCACGGTCGGCCAGCCGTGATAGAACTCGGGCTGTTGGGAAATAACCTTGGTTTCAGTGATGTTGATGCCGCTAGCGGTGGCGGCCACCACCGGTTTCGTCGGCTCCTCCGCTTTCAGGAGGGTGCTGGCGGACAGGCCAGCGGTGGTGGCCAGGAAGTGGCGGCGGGAGAAGGAGGGCATAGGGGTCGGGTTCATAGTGTGAGGAGGGGGAAGAAGGAGGAATCAGGGTTGACGGAGCCAGTCCAAGGTGATGCGACGGATGCGGAGGCGGTTCAAGCCGCCTACGGTCTTGTCACCGGCGCAATAGCCAAGCAGGACGGCGTCCTTGGTGAAGTGGATGGCATTGTAGCAGTACCAGCCGTCAGGATTGTCCTCCAGGAGCTTCACCTGGGGCCAGGTCTTGCCGCTGTCGCTGGAGATCGCGGCCACCAGCGGGGTGCGTTTTCCCTGCGGGAAGGGGAACTTTCCGGAGTGGTCGTTGAAAATGGCGAGGAGGTCCGTGGTGCCCGGCAGGGTCTTGATGCTGGCCGGGGAGGTGGGGGACTTCAGGGCGGTAGGTTCGGGCGCGGTCCAGTTCTTTCCTCCATCCTTGGAGGTGAATCCGTATTGGGCACCCTGGTCGGTGCGGCTCCAGGAGAACAGGCTGCCATCCGCCAGCTCCACTGCCCCGGGTTCCTGCAGCCCGCTGCCGCTGCGGACAGGGATGGCCCACCAGTTGGCGGCCTCGTGCCAGGTGGCGCCTTCATCATCGGAATACAGCCACATCGTGATGGCCCGCGCGTCGAAGGACTTGGACGAGTGCGGGTCCGTGTTGCGGGAGCGATGAAATCCGAGCGGCACGATGAGACGGCCCGCCTTGGTCTGGATGACGCGGTCATTGTTGAGCACAAAGTATCCTGGGGCCTCCAGCATGTTCTTCGGAGCGGACCAAGTGGCTCCGTCGTCCGAGGACACGCACATTTGCGGGCGGCAATCCTGCCAGCTGTTTTTCAGGCAGTAGAAGAAGGCGAGCTTGCCGCTGGCCAGGCGCAGCAGGCTCACGCTCATGACGTTCTTGCCGGCGTTGTTCTCCACGATGGTCACGGGCTGGCTCCACGTCCGCCCGTCGTCGTCGGAGTGAATGCCCACGATGCGGGCCGGGCTTTCATCGGCGGCGCCTCCGTAGAACTGGGTGTAGTAAAAGATGATGCGGCCGGAGGCCAGGGTGGCGAAGGAGCCCTCGGAATGCCGCGGCAGCTCCTTGGTGGGTTCCACGTCGCGCACCACCACGTTTTCCGCCGCGCCCATGGCGGGTCTTGCCAGGGTGGCGGCCGTGAGGATCACTGCCAGGAGCGAGGACAGACCGGTGCGAAGGGGATGAGCAAGGGGACGTGCAAGCATGAGACTTGAGGGCGAGTGGGGTGGGGTGGGAGCGTCGGAGTTTTGGCTCAGAGCATTCCGGCGCAGAAGGAGCGCGGCGAGGACTACGGGCAGTAGGCAACGGGTTTGTCGGCCTCACCATCACATCATCCTGGTCACTTCGCCTGACCAGGGGAATCCTCTTTACCCCTATCTGCCCCGGGCATTGAGTGGGCGCCTCACATGCCATCCATACTCATCATCGGCTGCGGCAGCATTGGGGAACGGCACCTGCGCTGTTTCCTAAGCACAGGGCGCTGCGCGGTTGCGGCGGTGGAGACCCGCGAAGAGCTCCGCCAGGCGATGCAGGAGCGCTACGGGGTGCCATGTCACTCCTCGATCGAGGAGGCTCTCACCACTGGCGGATGGGATGCAGCCGTGATCTGTACGCCGGCACCCTTGCATCTGCCCATGCTGCAGGTGTTGCTGGCGCACGGTCTGCATGTGCTGGTGGAGAAGCCGCTGGCGGTGGATCTGGATGCAGTGCCTGCCACACGTGCTGCCCTAGACCAGCATCCGCACCACGTGGCGGTGGCTTATGTGTATCACCTCATGCCCTGGGTGTCGGCAGCGCGGGACTATGTCGTGACAGGCAGCCTGGGCACCGTCCTGCACGCCACCGTGACGGCGGGGCAGCACTTCCCCACCTTTCGGCCCGCCTATCGCGAGATCTACTATGCCCGGCATGAGCAGGGCGGTGGCGCAGTGCAGGATGCGCTGACTCATCTGGTGAATGCCATGGAGTGGCTCATCGGCCCCTGCACCCAGGTGTATTGCGATGGCAGCCACCAGATGCTGGAAGGCGTGACAGTGGAGGACACGGTGAATGTGGCCGCCCGCCACGGCGTGGCCATGGTGAGTTATGCCATGAACCAGTTTCAAGCGCCCAATGAAACGTTCATCCTCCTGCATGGCACAGAGGGCAGCCTCGCGATCGAGGGTCACCGTCAGCGTTGGGGTGTCCTGCAACGGGGCAGCTCAGACTGGACCTGGCGCACGGTGCCCCCTCTGGAGCGGGATGAGCTTTTCATCCGGCAGGCGCATGCCTTTCTGGATGGTATGGAAGGCCGGCCCTCGCCGCTCTGCAGCTTTGAAGAGGCCGTGCAAACCCTGCGCTTCAACCGGGCGGCGTTGCAATCCATTGCGGAAGGCGTGCCGGTGACCATCTCGCAAGCTTCATGACGATCCCGAAACCATCACTGCGTCTGGCCATGCTGGGCATGATCGAGGGCAATGGTCACCCCTACTCCTGGAGTGCCATCATCAATGGCTACGATCCCGCCGCCATGGCGCAGTGTCCTTATCCCACCATCCTGGACTATCTGGGCAGGCAGGACTTCGCCAGCATCGGCATCCCAGGTGCCCGTGTGACGCATGTCTGGACGGATCGACCCGCTGATGCTTCAAAGGTGGCCGCGGCGAGCCTCATCGAGCACGTGGTTTCCCGGCCGGAAGATGTCATTGGCCAGGTGGATGCGGTGGTCATCGCCACGGATGACGGGGACGATCATGTGGCCCGGGTGGCTCCATTTGTCGAAGCGGGGCTGCCTGTGTTTGTGGACAAGCCGATGGCGACGAATCTGGCAGACTTGCGGCAGTTTGTGCAATGGCAGCGCGCCGGAGCCGTCCTGCTCAGCAGCAGCGGCATGCGTTATGCCCCCGAACTCCAGCTGAGCGCGGAGCAGCGCCAGCAACTGGGGGAGCTGCGCTGGATCACCAGCTTCACCTGCAAGAGCTGGGAGCGGTATGGCATTCATGCGTTGGAAGCCGTCTATCCTCTGCTGGGACCGGGCTTCGAGACGGTGCAGACCCAGCACAGACAGGGCTCGGACATCGTGCATCTCACGCATCGCAGCGGGGTGCCGGTGACGCTCGGGGCCGTGCAGGATGCGGTGGGGAGTTTTGGCTGTGTTCATCTCTATGGCACCGGGGCACAGATACCCTTCCTCTGCCGGGACTACTACAACGCCTTCCGGGCGCAACTCGTGGCCTTCATCCAGATGCTGCAGACCGGCAAGCCGCCGTTCCATTTCAGTCAGACAGTGGAGTTGATGGCCATCCTCATCGCCGGCCGCCGCAGCCGGGAGCGGAGTGGGCAGACTATTTCGCTCGCCAGCATCCTCCAGGAAACCCTTGCCTGATTTTTGACTCCTCATACCGCCACCCCATGATCCTCCGTCCCAGCCGCATCCTCAGGGAACTTCGCAACGGC
>JBGGMQ010000880.1:0-2747 GCA_041287975.1 Verrucomicrobium sp.
CGGCCAATAGGCCAGGCAATTAAGAACGGAAGCCGTATTGTCGGCACCATTCAAGTGAATCCCATTCGCATAAAAATCCAGCTGACAATGGAAGGATGCATCCAAGGATGACCCAACTTCTATTGCAAGATCATCTCTGGCACCAAAGGTGGTCATCGTTTTTTTGGGAATTGTTGGCGTCATTACGGACTGGCTTCTCCTGCTCACTTCATGTCTAACGAGCCTGGCGACTGTTATTCAAGTTCTGCGAGCCGTCTCCGGAGTCGCTGCTTCTCCTCCTCAATCGAGGGCGGGGGCGCATCTTCAATGATGCGATCATTCGTCAGATAGACGCCGCTCATCATGGAGGTCTTCACGTGGGCTCGGTGAACTCTTCCTGCGCTGTCTCTATAGATGATTTCATAGATTCTTGAATCCTTCTCGCCGAACCATCCAGGGCCAAAGGGATCCCAGCTTTTGTTGAGCAATTCACCTCCCATTTCACGGACGTACTGCTCGACCCGTTCTCCATCAAAAGACCCGGAAATGACTCTAATTACCACGGCAAAGGCGATGGCGACGATAATGAAGAATGCGACTTCCATTGGTGTAGAGCAGTGGCAGGCTGGAAACGACGAAGTCTGACGGTGCGATCACGGGTCGTTCGCTTTTGACGGTCTCCGGTATGGCAGGACGATGCCGCCAAACAAAAGGGCAAATCCGACAATGCGCAAAGGATCGGTCAGGTCAGCTACGGGAAAGTACCGGTAAAGCACAGTCGCGAGAAGGAGGCCAGCCCCAAGCCCTACGATGAGCCCCGTGGCATACCCGCGTAAACTCTTTGGATGCGATGGTGGGTTCTCATTCATTGGTGCCTGGGAGATTTCTGGTGGGCCAATTATTTACTCTTCACCATCGTTGGTCAATGCTGCGGACGTTCTTCTATGGCAGGACTGAGGCAACGAAGGCCGTCGCCCTACAACCCAGGGTTTTTGGTGCCAGGAGGTGGATCGAATGCTCAAGGGACGTTGGTGCAATCATCGCCGCTGATGTGTCTGTAGGGCGACAAAAGTCTGAATCACCCTGTCAAGGAACCTTGTGAGTGGCAGCCAGTAGACCGCAGTAACTCCCTCGGAGTAGGCGAATGTGTTTGCCTACCCAAGGTAGACTCGCTGGAAGCTCGTCCAACCTTGGGCTTGAAGCAAGATCCCCTTCGGGGAAGAGCTTCGGCTGAGTCGGACGGGATCCTTGACTGCAACCCTAAATGCGTGGCCGTCGATTTCTTCTCCCCAGCAATTTCTTTGTGCCTTCGTGCCTTTGTGTGAGGAAAAAGCGCGGCTCTCAGTGCCGCTGGACCTGCCTCACCCCTTCTTCAGCGAGTGGTACACGCCAAAATCATGGTAGAAGAACTTCTTGGCCACCCAGTACATCCAGTGCTGCTCGGGGATCTCCTCCTCCTTGACCCACTGGCTCGTGCGGGGCGTCATGCTGTCCAGTTCCTTCATGGCGGTCTGGCGCATGGTGGTGTCGTGTGCGCCGTGTTTCAGGGCGATCTCCTTCACCAGGTCCGGGCGCTCCAGCACCACGCAACCGCGGGTGTGCTGCGCGGCGATCTCGCGGAAATCCTTCAAAAATGCCGAGGAAGTGAATGTTTCATAGACCCCGCGGGAGTCTTTGATGTTCTCCGTGGCAAACTGGATGATGGGACAGGGCTCGATGTCGCCCTTCGGCCCGACGTGGTGGCTGATGCCGGTCGCCATGGGGCACAGGGCCTGGCCCGCGTGGTCATAGTAGGCATCCACGATGGCGATGGGCTGCTTCGCCCGCTGCTGCACGATGAATTTCCTCGCCCGCGTGATCTGCTCCGGCGTCAACGCGAGCTCTGCATTGATCTTGGGGCCGACGGGGCGGTAGGTGTGGAACCACGTGTAGTGCACGCCCATGTCGATGAGCTTCTTCAGCCATTCGACGGAGAGCAGGTCATCGATGTTCGTTTGACAGAGGCTCGTGGCCACGCCTGTGAGAAGCTTCTGGTCCAGGCAGTGGCGCAGGCCGCGCAGGGTGCGGTTCAGCACATCCTTGTTGCCGCGGCGTTCATCGCTCACAGTGCTGGTGCCTTCGATGCTGACGAGTGGCGTTGCATTGCCAATCTGTCGCAGGGCCTTGGCGGTCTTCTCCGTGATCAGCTGGCCATTGGTGAAGACCTGGAAATAGGCGTGGGGATGCTGCGCCAGGAAGTCCAGCAGCTCCGGGTGCATGAAGGGCTCTCCACCCAGAATACCGAAGAAGCTGTTCCCGTGGGCCATGGCGTTGTTCACCGTCCGGTTCAGCGTGTCCAGATCGATCGCATTGCGCGGAGCCTCGACATCCACCCAGCACCCCTGGCAACGCAGGTTGCAGGAGTTTAGGATGGAGAGGTACAAAAAGGGCGGGAAATACACCCCCTCCTTCATCCGCTTCTTGAACAGCAACACTGACCGCGCCCCCTTGTATCCGAAATTCCACGCGAGCTTCGCCAGACACTGTGGGTCCACCGTGCTGAGGATGCGAGAGCCGAGTGAGAAGATCATGCTGGAGTGAGGGGAAGGGTAGGAGGGTGTTGCTTAGCTGTTGTCGCCGAGAGGGCAGAGGTCAGTGCGTCAGTGAATCAGGAATGGTGAGTGCAGGGGCAACCGAAGGGCAACGAGAGGCAATTCCAAGAAGAGTCAACGTCAGCCAGCACCCTTTTGACACCTCAAAATCTCAAACCGCAGGAGATACTCAGTTTC
>JBGGMQ010000881.1:0-3778 GCA_041287975.1 Verrucomicrobium sp.
GTCGAGAAAGGGAAGATCTTCCGAGGAGAATGAAGAAGAATCGTCCGATGGGGGAAGCCCTAAACCTGTAGAAGGTCCATCGAGCCATTCATAGCTCATATTGTCGATTTTGGGCACGCTCGTTTCAAGAAGCTAGGGGACCACTACTCCGAAATGCGACTTCGTGCCCGAGACGCGTGGTTTGAAAAACCGAGCATCTCCACAGAACGGATCTTGTCGTCCTCCCAGCACGCCCGGCGGTTGCTTTCGCAGTCTGGCGTCAAGCCAGTGCCATCCGATGACCACCCGTTGGAGCCGGTGTAAACGCTTAGATGGGCTGGATTCCGAACTGGGACAGGAGCCAGCTACGCCAGAATCCCCTTCACCACATTCCCTGCCACGTCTGTGAGCCGGAAGTCCCGGCCCTGGAAGCGGTAGGTGAAGCGCTCGTGATCGATGCCCAACAAGTGAAGCATGGTGGCGTGGAAGTCATGCACCGTCACAGGATCGCGGGCGACTTCGTAGCCGAGGTCGTCCGTCTCTCCGTAGGTGATACCGCCCTTGATGCCGCCGCCGGCCATCCAGAAGGTGAAGCATTCGCGATGGTGATCGCGACCATAACTCTTGCTCTTGGTGCTGAAGCTGCCTTGGGAGTAGCTGGTGCGGCCAAACTCACCGCCCCAGACCACGAGAGTGTCTTTCAACATGTCCCGCTGCTTCAAATCCTTGATCAGCGCAGCACAAGGCTGGTCGATCTCTTTGGTTGAAACCGGGTAGTTCATGGGTAGACCACCGTGGTGATCCCACCCGGGATGATATAGCTGGATGAACTTCACATCCTTCTCCGCGAGACGGCGGGCGAGAATGCAGTTCGCGGCAAAGCTTCCGGGCGTCTTCGCATCAGGCCCGTACATTTCAAAGATGGACTCAGGCTCCTTGCTGATGTCGGTCGCGTCTGGCACGGACGCCTGCATGCGGAAGGCCATTTCGTACTGCTCAATGCGCGCGGTGATCTCCGCATCCGGGCGGGACACGAACTGGCGCTCGTGCATCGCCTTCAGCGTGTCGAGCATCTTGCGGGTGGCTCCGCGCGCGATGCCCTCGGGTTCGCTCAAATAAAGCACGGCGTCCTTGCCAGCCCTGAACTGCACCCCCTGGAACTGGGTGGGCAGGAAGCCGGCATCCCAGAGGCGGTAGCTGAGCGGCTGGTCCACCGGGCGGCGGCTGATCAGCACAATGAATCCGGGGAGGTCTTTGTTGTCCGTGCCGAGCCCATACTGCAGCCAGGAACCGATGCTGGGTCTGCCAGGCAGCGGAGCCCCGGTCTGCATGAACGTAAGGGCCGGATCATGGTTCACAGCCTCCGACGTCATGCTCTTGATGAAGCACAGGTCATCCGCCACCTTCGCAGTTTCAGGAAACAGCTCCGTGATCCAGGCGCCGCTCTGCCCGTGCTGCTTGTACTGGAAGGCGGAAGGCACCAGCGGAAAGGCCGTCTGCGAGCCCGCCATGCCAGGAGGGCGCTTGCCCTTCAAATATGAGTCCGGCAGATTCTCCCCCTGTCGCTTCATCAGCTCTGGCTTGTAGTCAAAGCTGTCGAGCTGGGAAGGTCCCCCGCTCATGAAAAGGAAGATCACCCGCTTCGCCTTGGGGGCGAAGTGCGGCATGCCTGGCAGAGCCCCGATCCCACCGGCCCCTGGAGCCGCCGTGGCTGTGCTGGATGCCTGGGCCTGCCCCTGCTGCATCAAATCCGCCAGCGCCAGACTGCCAAAGCCCATGCCCATGCGACTGAGCATGTCTCTGCGGGAGAGGCCAAAGGCGGAGGTGCGTTGATTGCAATACATGTCGGGAAAAGAGAAAGGAGGGGGATTTAGAAAACGGTGCAATCGGCAGGCAGGCCTGTCAGGGCTTCATCACACATTCATCCATGGCCAGCAGCGCCCGGGCCAGCAGCGTGGTGGCAGCGACCTCCACAGCAGGCAGTTTGTCATCCACGGGGGCTTCACCGTTTTTGCGGCGCAGATTGTCAGCGTCTGCGGGCACGCTCTGGAAATGCTCGCGCTGCTCTTTGAGCAGACCCGCCAGCAGCTCCACCTGCCAGTCTTGCGCCTGCTTGGAAGTCAAAAGCCGGTAGCCTTTCCTCACCCGCGCTGCGTCATCCGTGGGAAACTCCCGCACCAAGTTCTCCGCGAGCACGCGAGCCGACTCCAGGAACTGGGGATCATTGAACAACACCAGCGCCTGCAATGGGCTGGAACTCCTGTCCCGCTTGGGTTTGCAGAACTCGCGCGTCGGGGCGTCAAAGACACTCATCGCGGGAGGCGGCAGTGTCCGGCGCCAGAAGGTGTAGACACTGCGACGGAAGAGATCTGCGCCCTTGCTCTGCGTATAGCTGTGCTGGGTGCCGGAATCCTCCCACAAGCCTGCGGGCTGATAGGGCATGACGGGCTCCCCGAAAATGCGCCGGTCCAGGAGACCACTTACTGAAAGCACGTTGTCCCGAAGTTGCTCCGCCGTCAGACGCTGCCGTGGGCCACGCGCCATCAGCTTGTTCTCAGGATCTTCCTTCAGCAGTTCCAACCGCTCCGGCAAGGATGACTGGCGGTAGGTGCCGCTCATCACGATCAACTTGCAGAGTGCCTTCACATCCCAGCCATTGTCCATGAACCAAAGAGCGAGCCAGTCCAGCAGCTCAGGATGGCTCGGAAGCTGCCCCTGCACTCCAAAATCCTCGCTCGTGGATACGAGACCACGCCCCATGAACGACTGCCACATCCGGTTCACGTAAACACGGGCGGTCAGAGGATTGCGACGATCCGTCAACCACTGCCCCAGACCGAGTCGATCCCGGGAAAGTTCGGAGGGAAACTCGAACACACTCGCCGGCGCGTCAGGCTGCACAGGCTCCGCCTTGGCCTCGAAGTGACCCCGCGTCAGCACATGCGTGGGACGACGCTCACCGGGCATCTCCCTCATCACCATGATTTCTTTGAACCGTCCTGAGATCGCGTTCTCCTCCTCTCGCAGCGCCTTGAGCTCTGCCGCCAGTTTCTTGGACGCGGTGTCCACTTCACGTTGCCACCATTGGAACCACTCCTGCGTCTGGCTCTGGGGGCTCAAGCCCGCATCCAACCTCACTTCCACGCCCGAAAGCTCACAGTCATAGACCTTGAAATCATCCACCAAGGCGGCGGACAGCGTCACGTCATTGTGCCGTCCCGCCAGGGTGAGCATGGCAGTCTCCACCTGGTCTTTGCCCATGTAGGCAGCATCGTAGACGATGTCTTTGTAGAGATTGTCCCGCACCACTTCCTCCTCCACGGGCTGACCATTCACATAGATGTGCATGCCGGCCGCACGGCTGGAACCATCATAGGTGACGCTTATGTGGGACCACTGGTTCAAAGGGAGCGGCTTGGTGGCCTTGACCCGCACGGCATTGCCTGGCCAGAAGTGGCACAATGCAAAGGAGGGTTTCGTATCCTCCAGCAGCAGCTCATAACCCATGGAGCCAGCATCCAATCCGGCACGACTGTGGTGCACCACCACCGCCCGGGGCACGGACTTCTCAAGCTTGATCCAGAGGGAGAAGGAGAAGGGCTCCGTACGGGAGAAGTCACCGGCATTGGCAATGCTCAGAGAGTTGTCTCCTTGAAACCGGATCGCCTTGCCAGCGTGGCCATCCTGCAGCTTCGTCTTCAGCCGCACCTTGCCCGGCTTGGAGGCATCCGCAATGTTGGGCAGGGACTTGTCATCGCCCAACTCCTCAAAATCCAGATACACCTTGGGTTTCACCGGT
>JBGGMQ010000882.1:0-2733 GCA_041287975.1 Verrucomicrobium sp.
CTCCATTCATCCGCACCCATTTCAGGAGCCGCACCGGAGGGCCTCGCTTCGCCATCCATGTCCAGCTTGGAGACTTCCATCTGCGTTCCCGCATCGATCATCGGCGAGCCCAACACCAAATGTCCATCGGGATGCAGAAGCGGATCGACGTTCACATTGCCGGCCCCGGCATAGCCTCCTTTAACATCGCTATGGCTGACCACCGCTGTCGCATAGCTGGAAGCCAGGGCAATGGGAGAAGAGCTGCTGCCCCAAACAATGGAATTGGTGAGCGTCAGTGTGCCGGAGGACGCGTAGATGGCCGCTCCAGAAGTTGTCGCCGTGTTTGCAGTAAAGGTGGAATAGGCGATCCAAGGCTGGCCACCCGAAAGATACAAGGCCCCACCGCGGTTCGTCGCTTTGTTCCCACTCAAGACACAGCTCAGGATCCTTGGGGAGGAGTTGTATGCGGTGATGCCTCCGCCGTCATAAGCAGAACCATTTTTGACGGTGAACCCGTCCAGGATCGCATCACTGGTGCTCAGATAGATGCCGCCTCGCTGGCCCTGGCCATCAATGACGGTGGAAGCCGCGCCCGCAGTGGAGATCAAGAGCAGCTTGCGGTTCGAGATGCTTACCACCTGCGAACTGGTGCTCTGGTAAGTGCCCGGTTCCACGCGGATGATGGCGTGATCTGCGGTGACGGCATTGACCGCCGCTTGGATGGTGGTATGCGAGCCCAGAGGTCCTACCGTGAAATCCGGAGCTGGCAGGCTTAGATTGCTGGAAGCCAGTGAGCCTTTGAGAAACTCATACAGGTTCGGATAGCGGTCGCCGTCTTTGTCCAGCAGCGCATCCGCAGCGCTCAATGGATTGAGTCCTTCAGCGATTTCATATCCATCGGAAAGGCTGTCGTCATCCGTATCGGCATCGCTCGATGATGAACCGGCGGTACGTTCCGCAGCGTCGGTGGCACCATCGCTGTCAGAGTCCGCGCTGGTGGGATTGCTGCCGTACGCCAGCTCTTCCGCGTTGGTCAAGCCGTCAGAGTCAGCGTCCTGTGAGGGCTGAGCACTCAGGTCACTCCAATAGTGCAGTTCCCACCAATCCAACAATCCATCCGTGTCGGAATCCACATACTCATCTGCCCCGATGTCCGCTGCCGCACCATAAGGGCGAGGTTCACCGTTCATGTCTGCAGAGGTATTTTGAGATGCGCCTGCTGCGTCGATTGCTGGTGAACCGGCCAGCAGCTGCCCGCCCGCGGACAACGCCGGGTCAGAGCCTGCATTTCCAGGACCGGGATGCCCGCCTTTGACAATGCTGGAGGCGACAGACACGGTCCCGTATTCTTTGCCGACCTCGCCAGGCGATTCGTTCCAGAGAATGGAATTGAGGATCGAGACATTACCGCTGTAGGCAAAGACACCGCTTCCTTCACCAGCGACGTTCTCAATCAAGGTGCAATGGATCAAGACAGCGTCACCATAGCTCGTATAGATCGCTCCCCCGGAGTCAGTGGCGACGTTGTTACGCACGACGCAATTCACAATGCGGGGCCTGCCACCGTACACATAGATGCCTGCACCATCCTGGGCCGCACCACCCTGAAGTGTAAAGCCATCTATGAAGACATCCTGACCCAGCGTCATCAACCGGTTCGCCCCCTTGGCATCGAGAATAGTCTTTCCCGCGCCCTCGGAAGAAATCAGCAGGATTTTTGGCGAATAATAAAGATCAAGATCCACATTTCCCGGGCCGCTGTAAGTTCCGGGTGAGACCTCGACGATCTCGTAGTTCTCGTTCGCATCGTAAAGTGCACTCTGGATGGTGACATGGGTGCCACTCCCCGAGGCATTCACGACATGTTGAGCAACGGGTTTTGAGCTCGCCAAGACCGGATTGCTGCTGTTCTTGACTTCGAAAATATTCGGATAGCGGTCGCCGTCCAAATCATTCAGGCTGTCATCCACAAGCGGATTCAAGCCAGCCGCAAGTTCCTGACCGTCTGTCATGCCATCGGCGTCTGTGTCGTCAATGGTGGGATTGGTGCCTTGTTGGAATTCCGCAAGGTTCAGCGCCCCGTCATTGTCGTAGTCATCTGTGGCGGTTTGGCTCAGGTCCCCAAAATGACTGGTTTCCCACTCATCACCGAGTCCGTCTAAATCACTGTCGGGCTGGACGTGCACGACCAAGGGAGCAGAGAAACCCACAGCTCCCAGATTGTCATAGGCCCGAGCAATGACCGGGTGATCGCCCGCGGAGAGGTTGTTCCACGTCCACTCGAATGGGGCTGAGGTGATCTGTGCCAGCAGATTTGCACCTTCATAGAACTCCACCTTGGTGATGACTCCGCCGTCATCGGTTGCCTGGGCGGCAAGGAGAACGTTGCCTCCCTCCAGGAGATTTGCGCCCGGTTTCGGTGAAGTGACCGTTACCACCGGGGCTTCATTGATATGGAGCTGAGCCGGCACATCAATCACACGATTGCCACTCATTTCATAGCTGACCCGCACCAATCCTTCGAAGGTTCCGGTGCTGAGCAAGGAAGCATCAAAGGTCGCATCGATCGTGGCAGTTTGACCAGCTGGAATTTCGCCCGACAGGGGGGCCATCTTCAGCCAGTCGACTCTTTGAGAAAAGCGAACCGCGAGCTGATTCTTCAAATAGGTCTGATGATTCGCGACGGTGATTCCGACATCACCCGTTCCGTTTTGAATGCCGACCGTAAGACCATCGACAAGTCCCGTCACT
>JBGGMQ010000883.1:0-3246 GCA_041287975.1 Verrucomicrobium sp.
GTCCATGTTTGGCAAGATCCCCATGTCCGTGGCCTCCGGCAGTGAGCAACCGATTGTGCACGCCTGCCTGAAGAGCACCGGATTGTTCCACCTCTTTCCTCACATTATCACACCCATTGACGTGGAGCGCGGCAAGCCAGCCCCCGATATGTTCCTGCTCGCGGCAGAGCGCATGGGTGTACCGCCTGAGGAATGCCTCGTCTTTGAAGATGGCCGCAGCGGTCTGGAGGCCGCCAAGGCCGCCGGCATGGAAGCCGTGTTCATTCCCCGCACTCTGCGGTAATCATTCTTTGCCTGGGCTGCGATTATCGAGCCGACCGGGCGTTTCGGGACGTTCTCCTTACCATGGTTCCAGATTCAGCAGCGGCATTGCTCATTGTGGGTCACGGTTCAACATTGAACCCTGACTCAAGCGCGCCCACGCACCAGCACGCGGACGAGATTCGTGGGCGTGGCCAGTTTGCCGAAGTGGCCTGCGCCTTCTGGAAAGAGGAACCTTCCATGCGTGAGGTCTTCTACTCACTGAGCAGTCCAGTCGTCTATGTGGTGCCCAATTTCATCAGCGAAGGCTACTTCTGCCAGGAAGTGCTGCCGCGGGAGATGCGCCTAAGCGGCCCTGTCACCGTCCGTGACGGCGTCGTTTACGGCTACTGCAATCCGGTCGGGGTACACCCCTCCATGACCAAGCTTCTGCTCAGCCGGGCTGATGAAGTGGCTCCAGGTGTGCCACGGGATCAGACCTGCTTGATCATTGTGGGCCATGGCACCAGCTTGAACGAGAACTCCCGCAAAGCCATCGAGGACCAAGTCTTGTTCATCAAGGATGGCGGCTATGGCTTCGCCGAGGTGCTGGATGCCTATATGGAAGAGGCTCCGCTCGTGGCTCAGTGGCCCGAGCTGAGCACGGCCCCCAACGTGGTAGTCGTGCCCTTTTTCATCGCCGACGGCCTGCACAGTTACCAGGACATCCCGGTTCTTCTTGGTTTCGAAAGCGAGCCCACGGCCGCCCTCAGCCAGAACGAGGTCTTCCGGCACAATCCGCACCACTTGCACGGGCGGAATCTCTACTACAGCAGCGCCATTGGCACAGAGGCGCTCATGGCGGAGGTGATGCTGGATCAGGTCAACGACTTCAAAGCCAGATACGCGATCGAGCTCGAAGCAGCCTTGATCAGCCATCGTCGCGAGCTCTCACCCGTGGAACGGCAGAGCTTCAAGATCGGTGAAGTTTGGGCTGAACCTCAGGGTGCCGCTGGCTGGATTCTCTGCCATGCGCTAGACCAGGGCGCGGTCGATCTCACGGGTTACGCATCCCCTGTCGACGCCCGCAACTTGGCTCTCTATGATGACGCGGGTCAGTTCCGACCGCTCAAGACCGCGCCCACCCTGAGACGTGGCTGGCAGATTGCTTTGGCAGATGACAAGGACCTGCGGCTCGCGCTTGAGTTTCTCTACCCTGCGGAGGCAGGCATGCACGCGCACTGGCAGTCCGGCAGGCTGCAGCCCGTTCACTTGCGGGAAACACTGGGGCGTCAGACCGGCATGTACCGCTTCGCGAACAAGATCACGGATGAGCAGGCTCAGGAAATGATCGCCTGCAATTGCGATGCCGAGACCAAATGCCTGCGCCGCATCACCTGGGGACTGACGGCAGAGCAGCCGCTGACTCTGATTGAGGAAAACAAGCGACCAAGCCACGTTTCAGCGGGGGAAATCCCGCTACTGTGCGTGGAAGCCTGCACTCATATCGTGTCTGCTGCTCGCGAAGTAGCGAGAGGGAAAGCTGCGGGAGCAGCGCATGCGCACTCGCATAGCCATTAATGGTTTGGATTGAGAGCGCTGGAGAACTCACCCAGCAACGGAGGCCTTCGCCCTGTAGGTCACATGCTGGCGGCCGTCCGATAGGTCTTGTGCGCCACACGAGCCCGACCGCAAAAACTCCTTCGGAGTGGGAACGTCTTCTCCAGATACCCAAGGTAGACTCGCTCGAAGCTCGTCAAACCTTGGGCTTGTAGCAGCATCCCCTTCGGGGAAAAGCCGGTTGAATTTTCCGCAATCCCGGAACGCGTATCCCCGTGTGGGGCCAATTTTTTGCCCATCTGGGTATTTGAAGCCCCAAGACGCTCGACAGAGCACGTGAAGGCCATTGACCCAATGTGAACAACTGTGTCCAAAAAAATGTGAACAACTCCCTTGTTGAAACTGCCCCTTGAGGTGGGTTTCCGCGCAGATGCTTGAACGCAGCGTCACGGGCCTCTTTTCAAGCACTATTAAGCGAATTTTGGCCTCGGATTTTCATGGGAGACAAATCCACATCTTGTGCTATAGACAGTGGCATACCCCTACAGATTGTGTATTGATATCCTTCTTGCCCTTTTTGTCACCCCAGTTTTAAGTCACATTCCTGACGCATTTTCGTCTGTCGATTTTCCTCTGTCTGCTGATTTTCATCGTCTTCCTCCTCATCCGTCATGTATCTCAAGTCCCTCGAAATCCACGGCTTCAAGTCCTTTGCCGACAAGACGTTGTTTGAGTTCCATACCGGGGTAACCGGGATTGTGGGTCCCAACGGCTGTGGAAAGTCGAACGTGGTGGACGCCATCCGCTGGGTGCTGGGCGAAACCTCCGCCAAGGCACTGCGCGGTGCGGAAATGGCCGACGTTATCTTCAACGGGACGGACAAGCGCAAGCCCGTGGGCATGGCAGAGGTTGTCCTGACCCTCGCGGACTGTGAACAGGGCCTAGGCGTGGACTACAACGAGGTGGCCATGTGCCGGCGGGTGTTCCGGGACGGTCGCTCGGAGTACCGCATCAACGGCACTCTTTGCCGGTTGAAGGACTTCCAGGAACTCCTTGCCGGTACAGGCATTGGTCGCTCCGCCTACTCGGTCATGGAGCAGGGCAAGATCGACATGCTCATCAGCGCCAAGCCGGAAGATCGCCGCTCCGTGTTCGAAGAAGCCGCCGGCATCACCAAATTCAAAGGTCAGAAAAAGGAAGCCCTCCGCAAACTCGAGTACACAGAGGCCAACCTCCTCCGCGTGGCAGACATCATCGCGGAAGTGAAGCGTCAGATGGGCACGTTGCAACGGCAGGCCCAGAAAGCGCGCCGCTATCAGATCGTGCACAAGGATCTGCGGATTCTGGACCTGCACATGGGGCACAAGCACTTCACGGAATACTCCGGTGAGAAGAGCGAGTCCGAGAATCAGATCATCTCCCTCATGACGGAGCTGAATGATCTGC
>JBGGMQ010000884.1:0-3143 GCA_041287975.1 Verrucomicrobium sp.
CGCGATGCGCTTGGCCAGACCGCCCGCATGCTGGATGATGTTCACGAAGTCCCGCACCTGGGCCCCGGCCCGGCACAAGGTCAGATGCCCAAACGTGCCCACCGCGTCCCCCGCAACTTTCACAGCCGTCCAGTCATCGCCCCCCTTCACCGGAGAGGTGTGGAAGCCGTTGGCAGGATCAAACTTGAACGGCTTGTGCTTCGAGTCCGGAGGCGCGTCGATCGCCTCATAGTCGTAGTTGAAAAACGCCTCCGTGCCCTCCTGGGCGGCAGTCGCGGCATCCCAAATGACATGATGGTTGGTGAGAAACCAGTTGCCCGGCAGCAGGAAGCCTGTGCCCTTGCCACCGTCTGCCCGGCGCACCAGCGCCACGGAGCGCGCGGCCTCCGCCCCCTGATGCAGGAAGTGAACGGGCAGCAGCGTGCTGGCCCCTTGGGTCAGAGCCTCCAGTGACTCGCTGTCCACCGGAGGTGCCGTGAATTCGGGCCCCCGTATTTCCTTGATGCCCCCCTCCGCCGCCGCTTTGAAGACAGGATCTTCCGGAAAGTCCTTCCGCGCGACGTTGACCAGCGCCCCGACCTTCTGCTGGAAGGAAGCATAAACCACAATGCTGTTCCATTGGTCGAGCGCCGAGCCATCGAGCGAGATCTTCCAGATCTCCATTCCAGCGTCCGTCACCACGCGCTCAATCGCCGCGTCCTTGTAGTAGCGACGCGCCAAGTGGTCGCGGAGGTTCTTCTCTTCCTCGGTCATCGGCCCAGATTTGCCCTTTGACTTCCCGCACGTCAATTCAAAAGCAAGCCAACCCTCTCCCAATGACCCGACTCGTCAGAATCACCCTTGCGCACTTGCGAACGCCGCCGCCATTCCTCATGGGCTCTGATACTATCGGTGAGATACAAATTTTTCTCCACAGGCAACTAGGGACAAGAGTTGGCTTTGGCCGCTGGGGTGACGGCCGCACCCGGCATCACGCCCCTCTCATATCCTCGGGATGTTCAGCTGCCAGTGCGGGCACACCCTTCTCTGCTGAAGAAGGCTGTAAATCAGCGCTTGATCGATTTGAAAGGCGCCCGTCCCGCGAGGCGCATAGGCGTCAGGATAAGAAATTTGAACAGGCAAAAGGCGTGAAACAAAGGTGTCGCACTCGCGATTCAGGGTCGAATGGCCGTCTCATCGAGAGTCGTGAGATGGGGGCTTTGGAAGCTCAGAGGAAAGAGGAAACTGGATCGGCATCCACACCTGAGATGGGGCAGGTCCCCAGAGTAACCTCGCTTAAGGCTCGGCCAACTCTGGGCTCTTTTGTTCCACATCCCCATTGGGGATGAGCTACGGGTGGCCCGGAGCGGTTGGAAGTGTTTGAATTCGCACCTTGCCGGAGTTTCCGTCGCAGTGATTTCTTATCCTGACGCCTATGCGCCTTGCGGGACGGAACTCCAACCCTCTCCGATGACGCGAAATCACTCAAAAGATGGTTGGAGCGGCGTGCGACTGAACGGTTGGGACAACCGAACTACTCCATCACTCCGACTCACCCACCCACCGCAAACACCTTCTCCAGCGCCTCGCGCATCACGGCTTTGTCCGGGCTGATGCCGGACCAGTACTCAATGTTGGTGGCACCCTGGTTCACCAGCATGCCGAGGCCGTCGAGCGTCTTGCAGCCGGCGGTGGCGGCTTCTTTGAGGAAGCGGGTGGTGGGGGGATTCGGGATCACGTCGGCGACGACCATGTCTGCCTTGAGCGTGGTGAGGTCGATCTCAGGCAGGGTGTCGACATTGGGATAGAGACCGATGGAGGTGGCATTCACGACCACACCGGTGCCTTCCGGCAGGGCGTAGGCTCCATGCCAGTGCACAAACTCAATCTCGATCTCCGCGGCGGTGTTTTCGACGAGGTGCTCAAACAACTCCTGACCACGGGCGACGGAGCGGTTCACGAGGGTCAGTTTCCTTGCACCAGCCAGGGCCAGCTCCACGGCGATGGCGCGGGCGGCGCCGCCAGCCCCCAGGATCACGATGTCCAGTCCTGCGGGGTTCGTCACCTCCAGCAGGCTGTTGAGGAAACCTATGCCATCCGTATTTTCCCCGATCCACTGGTCGCCGCGCTTCACGGCACAGTTCACGGCCCCGATGAGCCTGGCGGACTCTGCCAGGCCATCCAGATGCTGGATCACCTCCACCTTGTGCGGCAGGCTGCAGTTGAATCCCACGTACCCCTGCGCCTTGGCTCCACGCACGGCATCGGCCAAGTCTTCAGGGGCCACCTCCATGTTCACATAGATCCAGTGCAGGCCATGGTGGCGGAAGGCGGCATCCATCATCACCACCGTCGGGTTTTCAGCGACAGGTTTGGCAAAACAACCGGTGAGCGTGGGCAGGAAATTCATGGGCGGACGGGGGAAAAACGAAGTCGCAAGGGCGAATGAGCGCTGCTCGCCACGAGCCCAGCGCGAAAGATCATGACTCGTAGATTGTTTCCGTGTCAACCGTTGCGTAAACTTCGGGCATGAACCGCGCTAAAATCCCGTCAGCCATCCTCCAGGTGCTCCCTGCACTGCTCCTGGTGCCCCCGATGCTGCCGCTCGTCCTGCCGGGCCCTGTGGTGGCCCAGGTGCAGATCCAGGCCCCGGTTCAGCCGCTGCTCCCACCCACCGCGCCAGGTGCGCCTGCCACACCCTCAGTCGCAGGGGAGACGGGGAGCCCCGCCACAGGCGCTCCCGCCTCAGTCGCAGCCGCAGCCGACATCAAACTGGAGACGCCCACGGTGAATGATCCTGCGCTGCGCATGGACCTCTTCGCCGGGGATCCGCTCGTCCACACCCCGATCGGCATGACTTTCACCGCCGAAGGCCGGCTCCTCGTCATTGAGAGCAACACCCACTTCCGCCCCAAGGACTACGCCGGCCCCGTGCACGACCGCATCCTGTGGCTGGAGGACACGAACAAAGATGGCAAGGCGGACAAGGCGAACGTCTTCTTTGAAGACACCGACATGACCATGGACATCGCCACCGCCCCGGATGGTGCCATCTATGTGGCCACGCGCAATGAGATCCTGCGCCTGCGCGACGAGAACAACGACGGCACGCCCGACAAGGTGGAGCGCAGGCTCGTGTTCCTGGAGACGCAAGGAAACTACCC
>JBGGMQ010000885.1:0-12617 GCA_041287975.1 Verrucomicrobium sp.
GCCTGTGCCGATGACCTGGTGGTCTTGCAGAACTTTGTCTTTGGCGATACACCTACGCCAGCCGCACTGCGTCTGGTCGTCGACAATCTGCTCAGGCAGGGGCCGGAGTTTGACATCAGCCGTTACGATCTCGCGCACAGCACGGACATCCGGCCGCTGGTGCTGGAGACGGTGCTGACTTACCTCGAACTGGATGGCGTGCTGTCCCCTCTCGGGGCCTTTTACACCAGCTACCAGGTCCGCTTCGTCCATGGGGAGGCGAAGATGCTGGCCGGTCACAAACCTGAGCGGCAGGATTTCCTGCGCAGGGTTTTCGGCAGCGGCAAAAAGGGTTTCAAATACACCACGCTCAATGTCGATGAGGCCGCAGAGGTCACCAATGAGCCTCGGGAGCGTATCTTGAAAGCCCTTGGTTGGCTGGAAGAAGCCGGCGAGATCCAGTGCAAACCTGCCGGGCTGCGTCATCGATTTCGTCTCTGTGAGGACGCCACCCACCGGGATCCAGCCACCATCTGCCAGAAGATGCAGCAGCTCTTCGCGGAGCGGGAAAACAAAGACGCAGGCCGACTGGAGCGCGTCATGGCGCTGGCCTCAGATCCTGGCTGCACCACGCGTCATCTCCTGCATTATTTTGGCGAGGAGATGGGCGAAGACTGTGGTACTTGCGGCAACTGCGTTGCCAGCAAGGGGACAGAGAAGAAGCCCGTCATCGAGATCCCCCGCTCTCCCGAGCCTCCCATCACGGTGGAGCATATTGGCATGATTCAGGACCTGCACCGCCAGGGCCACGCGTCCCTGCGGGCCCCGCGGCAACTGGCCCGTTTCCTGTGCGGCATCGCCAGCCCCGCCACCAGCCGGGCCAAGCTGTCCAAGCACGATGCTTTCGCGATGCTGGACCGCGTTCCGTTTCAGAAGGTCCTGGCCCAGGCGGAGAGCATGGTATTGTGAATGGAAGGTGGGTGATGGGCGCGGAGGTTGTCAGGAGACGTTTGCGGCAACCGGAGCGGTCGCCATAGAGCGTCGATAACCGGAACAGTGATCCTGGGAAGTTGGAAGTGTTTGGGCACCGTGTGTGTCTGGTGCCTTGATGTGGAGGCTATCCGAGTCCCAAGGTAAGAGGAAATGAGGCCTGCATCCGCACCTGACGTTTAGCATCGGGAGTACCCAGGGTAGCCTCGCTTAAGGCTCGGCCAACCCTGGGCTATGTTATGCATCCCATTCAGGGATGAAAATCGGAACGATGATCCTGGAAAGCGGAGGTGTTTGGGCTCCACGCGTGCCAGCACCGTGGGCGCAAGGACACTGCGAACCCCCCCTGTATATCCGGCCAACACCCTTACTCTCCGATGAGAAAAGCATCCTGAGTGCGATGATGTCCGGCGCGAACGTCGGCCGTCCTTCCTGCGTCCCGGCTGGCAAACACCTTGGGTTGTAGGGCGTCCAGACTTGTCGGGATTGCCTTAGTGGCGCCGTCAGGAGACGTTCGCGGTTTCAGGCGTTCGCCCCAACAAATCCAGCTTCATAGCGCCCCCCTCGATCTTGATCAGATGTGAGGAAACATTGTCGATGGTCGTGCGCTCCATGAAAGCTCGGAAATGACGCATGCCCTCGGTCGTCAGAGGATCAACTTCGAGCGACTGGAGATGCCAGAGAATCACTTTGATCACATAACCATGAGTGAACACGGCCGTGAATGCCTCTGATGAGTTCCGCAAAGATTCCAATCCTGCGAGCACACGTTGATAAAATTCAGAAAATGATTCCGCCTCAGGTCCATCGCAAAAGTCCGCATCATGTCGTTCCCAATACTCCCGCACCGCATCGAGTCGGTCAGAGAGAGTGGTGCCTGCCCAGCGAACAGGATCAAGGAACGTGAACTCGTGCAAGGGAAGCTGGTCTGCAGGCACATGCGGAAACCGCTGCATCAACGGCTTCGCCGTTAGCTGGGTTCGCAGAAAGGATGAGAGAACGATGCGGTCTGGAGCTGTTGGGAACCGCTCTGCCAGTTCCATCGCTTGCTGGCCGCCCAGTTCCGTCAAGGGAATGGATGCCGGATCATGCGTCGGATGTCCGGCATTGGCAAGGCTCTCAGCATGACGGATCAGCAGAACACTTCGACTCATGGCGGGGTCAACGAGGGTACAGTAGGTCTCCAGCGTGGGCTTACTATGTTTGTCGACGCTGCGCTAGTCAAGCGGCACTGCGTCGACCCCCTTCGTGCCTTTGTGTCTTCGTATGAGGAAAGAACCCACTTTCTCACACCCGGTCCCTACCCACCTCTGACGCTCCATTCACTTCGGCAAAAACCTCCCTGGGTTTCCTTTGGCCAGCGCCTCCCTGGCAACTTCGTGCCATTCCTCCTTGGTGAGTTCCTTTTTTTTCTTCTCCTGCTCACCTCCTGGAGTACTTTCCTCATTCCCGGCTGCGGCGGCGGGTTTATCCTCAGGCTGGCCCTCTTCTTCGTCTTCCATTTCATCCTCTTCGTCATCTTCCGCGTGGTGCTGCATCTCCAGAGCGCAGTGTTTGATATAGAGGTCCTCTGGCGTTGGTGATGGTGTCGTGCCTTCCTGATCCGCAAAGAACGACCACGTCATGCCGCCGACCATTCCGTAGGCCGTTTTTACCGGCTTGGTTTCATCTTCACTGGCAAACCGGTAGGTGTATTTGAAGAGCCACACCGGTTGCCTGGCCAGGCGGGGTGGCCAGAAGAGTTCAGCATGATCATACACCTCCAGGCTCAGGGGCGGTGCACCGACTTCATTCGGGTGTTGCAGCCACGCGGACAGGGTGGCTTTGGCGGCAAACTCAGGCTCTTTGGCTGCGGCAGGGATGTCGTTGGGATGCTGCAACTCCTCCAGATAGCGCTTCGCCGTGGAAGAGTGATTCACGTCCAGACAGGCCTTCTGCAGCACGGCCAGGCCTTCTTTGCCGTTGTTCTTGAGATCCGCCCACGCGGCTTCCATCATCACTTCCGCGTTCGGATGTTGCAGGGCTATCGGCAGGAGTTGCTGACGGCGCTCCGCCGATAGGAATGCCAGCCCCACCGCAGCGCTGTGCGCATCGCTGTAGTGGTCGGGATCGCGGGCCTCCAGCCATGTTTTCAGGCGGCCTGCCCCTTCCTCGTTGTCAAAAGGGTGAGGCCCGGTCCATTGATCATGAAGGCGGGCCGTGTTCGTCAGATCCAGCAGCGCCATGCCGATGGAACCTTTGGGCAATCCCTTGCCCAAGGCCTCCGCCAGCTTGTCCAGTTCTTTGGGACTGTGTTCCATGGTGTTGAAGACGCCGGACCACGCGTATTTCTCCGCCCCCACACCTTTTTGAGCCGTCGCGATGACGAGCGGGAGAATTTCATCCCGGTCACCATTTTCGAGCATCGCTTGCAGGATCTGCAGGTAGTCCTCGGCCTCTTCCTCTCCCATCTCTGCGTTGAGTTGCAATCTTGCTGTGGCCCATTTCAGCAACTCCGGTATGACCTGCTTCTCCATCGTTTCATACACTTCGTCATCCATGATGTTGTTGCATAGATCTGCGAGGGCGGCCACCTGGCGCGTCACGTCAGGAACGGGCTCGGTACTTTTGGCCAGCGCTTCCAGCCCACGCAGCATCGCACGGATGTCGGCCTGCCTCCTGGGCTCGGAATCTTCCGGCTTCAGGTCTTCGAGTTGCTTTGCCAGATCGCCGCCTCCCTTGATCCAGCGGTCGATCACCTTTTGCGGTGAGTTGGGGAAAGCCTCGTCGTAGCTCTTGTGCAGCTCTGCCGGGGTGAAGGTGATGTTGCAGGTGGGCAAAGTGTCGGCCTTGATCTTGGCCGCGACGAGTTGGGTGATGGGATGCAGAATGTCAAAGTGGGTGCCGGGTATCGAGTACGCCTGGAATGGAGCCCCTGCCTTGCCCGCGCGCTCCGCCATGGTCCGTGCTGAGGCCATGAAGGACGCGTTGTCTTCGCCCTCAAAATAGAACGTCGGGCGCTTGATGAAGCGCGCATACCGGATGGGGCTGCGCAGGAGGCTGTCGCGCTGCTTTTTGGAATCGTACGGCGTATTGCCAAAGCCTGGGCCATTGGCCAGAGCCTTCCGACCGTCAGGCATGCCGCCAAAGGAAAAGGCCGCCCGGAAGTCTCCCGACGCCACACTGGCCAGGAGTGTGAGTGTGCCACCCGTACTATGGCCGCCGATGTAGATGCGCTCCGGGTCCACATAGGGCATCGTCTTCACGTGCTCCACCGCTGCCAGGA
Organism: Verrucomicrobium sp.; assembly: GCA_041287975.1. Taxonomy (GTDB): domain Bacteria; phylum Verrucomicrobiota; class Verrucomicrobiia; order Verrucomicrobiales; family Verrucomicrobiaceae; genus Verrucomicrobium. The sequence continues at coordinate 4,235 of JBGGMQ010000885.1, forward strand.
GGTCGTTCACTTCTCCATAGAAGAGCTCGAACTTGCCTGGGTTGTCGTTCTCGCCGCGCCAGGAGGGGATCATCATCACGATGCCAGCTTCGCGGAAGGCCCGCGCTGACTGGTCATTGTCTTTGGTGGCCTCTTCCCAGAAACCGCTGCCGATCCCGCCGAAGCCTCCATGCGCCCACACGATGGCAGGATGCTTCTTCCCATCCTTTGGATCAGGGGTCACATACGCAGCCAGTCCCCCCGCGGGCGAGGTGTAGCGCACGAGCTCGAACACCCCTGCTGGTGGCTTGTCGGCTGGACCCGCGGGCTCATAGGAGGACTCCTTCCAGACCGTTTTGTGCTTCGCCCGTTCTTCCATGAGCGGAATCTCCGCTTCAATGCGGGAGGCCACGGACTTGCCTACAGTGCGGATGAGGGACAGGCCTGCGGCAATGAAGAGGCCGATAATCAGCAACACCAGTCCGGCGACGACCCATGGCCAAATGACCCGGTCCGTTTTTCCCGCTCCGGCCGGGATGCTCACTTCCGGTTGACCGGAGTGACGCGGGGGCAGAGAAGGGGGGCGAGAGGGGGCAGCCGTCGTCGTCAGCGGCTGAGTCGGTACCGATGAAGGCAGTTGCGGAGGCAAAATGGTCCCGGCGGGAACCCAGCTGGGCAGGCCTTCCCGCCAGGCGAGATCGGTTGGACTCACCTTCCCGGTCGCGAGTTGATCCCGCAACTGGCTATCCGTGAAGGGTCCCAGTTGCTGACCTTCGTGGTGGACAAAGTAGTTCATGAAGAAAGCGGGGTAGTTTCTGCGAATGAAACGTGGTGGAGGCAAACCGGTGAAGCGCAAGCAGCGGATTCCAAAAATTCTACGCCTGCATGCAATGTCTCAGTTCGTTTAAGCCCGGCCTACTGGATGGGAGGGACCCTCCGATGCCTGGACGAGTACCCTCCCGATCCGTCCCATCGTGCGATTGACCTGCCTTGACGTCAGCGAGCATTCCCAGAGGCGCAACACCCGCCAGCCTGCCTTGCGCAACGCTTTGGTCACGCGCAGGTCCCGGGCTCGATTGTAGAGCACCTTGTTGTCCCAGAACTTCCGGTTCTGCTTGGGGCGCACATAGCAGCGGGGGCACCCGTGCCAGAAGCATCCATCCACGAAGATGGCCACACGCATCTTCCAGAACACAAAGTCCGGCTTCACCTTCAGGACTGGCCGTACTGCGCCGCGTGAGGTGTCAGGCACCGTCACCATGGCATGCCGCCGCCAACCTCGAATGCCTGCCGTACGCAGCAGCAACATGAGCCGCAGCTCCGTGTCCTTGTTCCCCGTGGACCGGATGGCGGACATCACTTCGGATCTCTTCTCTGGTGTGAAGACGTCAGGCATGGGATGACGGCAGTGCGATGTTCCCCAAGGTATCGCATGTGCCGCGAATTCTCACGCAGCGAATTCGATGATGATCATCTGACCTTGATGGACTTCCCGATATACGATTTCCATCAGTCAAGTCCCGGAGGGACGCTGGCCCGCCTGCAGGATGCAAATCTCCACAGCCCTCGCTACAACTTCCCCAACACCTCCAACGCCTTCTTTTCAAATAGCGCCTGCCATTCTGGGGCCACCAGGGCATCACAGTCCTCCTGGGCAAAACCCGGGTTGGTCCGCTGCTCCACCGTGGCTGCATAGTAGATGTAGCCATTGGTGTACCCCGCTACGAAGGCATGGAGGTCTTGCGCCGCCTTCTTGATGTTCAGCCCGACCTGCGCCGTCAGCTCTCCGGGGAAGGTCACCATCTTGAAGTCGCCTACGCGCAGCCCGGCAATCTCCACCTCCAGGGTGGGCTGGCCCGCCGCCAGGTTTTGCGCGTGGTGCTTCTTCAACAGCGCCAGGTTGGCATTCAACCGTGTGAGCTGCTCCATGATCTGGATGTTGCTCAAGTAAGCTTCCACCTGAGCTCGATTCTCTGCATCCAACCGGGTGAGATTGTCGCGGTCCAGCCCCTTGTCATGCAGATAACTGTGCGAGTAGTGGGAAGGGAAATCTGGCGAGAGCTTCTGCTGGATCAGCAAGGGCACGAAGGTCTTGAAGTTGATGTTCGTGGTTTTGAGCGACTGTATCAGCGTGGTCTGCAATGCCGCGATCTTGGCCATACGTTGTTCCAGGTCCTTTCCACGTGGCAGCGTCAGCATCTCACGGCTTGTCTTTAGTGGAAGGTCTGCCCGCGTTTCGATTTTCCTCGCCGCCTCCAGCACACTCAGCCCGAGCATCATGCCGAGCGGTGCGGCCTCGGGCGGCTGCGTTACTTCCTTGTACCGCACGGGATTGATGTCCCCGCCGCATCCCTGTACGAAGAATGCCACTGAGCCTTCACCCAGACTGTCCTCGATCACTTTGGAGGCATAGCCTGGGTAGTCTGCAGAGTTGCCCTTGCTAGGCGGGTTCATGATCGGGTGGCAGGCGAAGTTGTAGAGCACCGCCAGCGGTTTGCCATTCAGGCGATCCAGCCGCAGCAGCCCGATTTCAGGGTCAATCGGCCCGACAGAGGCCACATCCTCATCTCGAGGCATCGAGTAGGCGCGTCGCATGTCCACCGTACTGCCGTCCTTCATGAGGAGCCGGCGGTTCTCGCTGATCCGGTCCTCGTGGCCGCTGCCGGTCCCCGACAGCACTGGCTGCAGATTCTTCCAGGCCTGCTTCACGGCCTCCACCGCCAGTTGCGCTGTGTCGCCTCGTACAATCCCGTGACAGTGACTCGCATTCACCAGCACCGCTCCTGGTGGAATGCCCAGTTCCTTCTCCAATTGTCCTCGAACCGTCCCAAGGAAACCATTTCCAATCCGCCCGATCTCCCCAATCGCGACTGCATCCACCGTGATCAACACCGCCGAGGTGTCGCCCGACTTCAGCACCAGAGCCTTGGCAAAGAGGGCGTCATTGACCCGATCCACGGTGCGATCTGTGATGTCCACTTTGCCGACGCCTGCCAGCAACTCTGCGGCGGACAAGGTGATGGGAAGAAAGATGCCGCCGAAGAGCAGGGCAGATGCTGCGATCCAGGCGGGTCGGATGGAGAAGGTCATCTGCCCGCTACGCGATGGCGGGTAGTGTTGTTGTTGCTCTAGATGGAATCGTTTCAAAAGCACCATTCTTCGTCATTCGCGTACTCTTGGGGGCTCAGTTGTCTCACAGGCTTGGAGTATAAAGAATGCTTCAGCGACTGGGAGCGACGACCTCCGAATCGACTCGGTGAGCGGGGGCATCAGAGAGTAGTCCGGCTGTCCCCAGCCGGGGTGGCAGCGGAGCGAAGAGATCGTCATTCGTCATGCGACGCCGAAGGTGCGGAGGGCGTCAGGGGTACTGCGTCCTGAACGGTTGGGACAACCGAACTACTTTTTGAGCTTCGCCGGAGAGGGGCATTGGCCAAGCACGCGCCAGCGACTGGGAGAGGCGATCTCCGAATCGCCTTCGTGAGCGGGCCGGAACGCTCAGATGTAGTTTCCAATAGCCGCGTCGCACTGTCCAGGATCTCTTTGCCCCGACCTTGAGCTCTCCCATGCGACCCGCATCCCACGGTTCACAACCCAACAATCTCGTGATCTCCTCAGGGTCGAGATCATCCCCATAGATGCGCAGCAACACCGAAGCCTCATCCACAGGCCCTCCAAACCAGATTGTCCCCTCAGGTACTCCTTGTGGAGGCAATCCATGCTGCGAATCTCTCATAAACTCCAAGACAACCTCCCCATCCTGCACTCAACCCAATCTTCAATTCTTCTTTTACCACGGCGTAAAGCGCAGCCCAAACAACGCCAGCACACTCAACACGAGCGCCCCGATGGCTGCCGGAAAGAAAGGCTGATAGTGGTCTGCCACCTGGGGCTTCTTCTCCAGCACCACGACCTTTTTCATCTCATCGATGCTTCGGAAGACGGTGTCCAGAGCTTCAGGGGTGGCCGCATTGAACACCTGCCCTCCCGTGGCTCGGACGATGCCAACGAGTGAGGGTTCAATGGGCTCATTCGTCATGAGAATGCCGAAAACAGTGATGCCTTGCGCCTGAAGGGCAGCGATGATCGCGGTATCGTTGGGGGGCTTGATGTCGCTGCTCTCACCATCGGTGATGAGGATGATCATGCGGTCTCCATTGGGTCGAGCAGAGAGCAGGTCGGTGGCACCCAGCAGAGCCTTGCCAATAAATGTGATGCCCCACAGCTCATCAGGAAGACCGTGACGCCCCATCTCAGGGGGATCCAGCTTGGGGTTGTTGGGTACGATGAAAGGTCGCGACAGCGCGAAGGACTCGGTGTCCAGCGTGAGCGGCAGCCAGTGGATGAAATGGCGGGAAAAGATGGTCAGTCCAAAGGCATCACCCTTCCGGTAGTTCGTGAACTGCAGGATGGCGTCCATCGCTGAATCAAACCGGGTGTGCAGCCCCTCCGCCTGGGAGCCGTGATTCTCAGCCATGCTGCCAGAGGTATCGAGCACGATTTGGACGTTGTTCATCCTCCGTTCCACCTCAGGGGGTGTGAATGTGACGGGGTGCGCGAGCAAAAGAATGGCCAGGGCCAGCAGCGCAGCAGGCAGGCAATTCGCGCATAACACGAGGAATCGCAGTACCAAGCCCCGACGCTGATGACCGTGGTCAAAGGGTAGCACCACGGGTTGACCCCGCCGAATCCATTCCCAAAAAGCGAGAATGACCGGGATCGCCAGCAAGGCCAGCCATTGGGGGTGAAGAAACATCATGACGGCTGGGGAGATTCCGGTTCCACGGTGTAGGGAGAGAGGGCGGCGGCGATTTCCTCGTTCCGCACCGGGGAGGAAGGCCGGTGCAGCCAATCCTGCAACTGCCTCAGCAGACGGCCTGTTTTTTCATCGCGCTGGATGGCCTCCATGGCATCGATCATGGGCAGACCCGACAACGCCAGTTCCTGGCGCCACCGACGCAGCAGCAGCATTTCCATCTTAGCCTTCGCTGTCGAATCAAGAGTGCCGTCCTTCAACTGGGCCTGGAAGCCCCGGAGCATCTCTGCGAGTGTGGTGCCCGCAGGCACCGCCGCGGCTTCCACAGCGCGTTTCGGACGACCGTAAAAAATCAGCAACAGCAGCCACACAATCCAAAATGCCGCCAGCCCCGTCAGGGTGGCGGTGTAGTAGCCGCCAACTTTGACCGTGAGGTCCTCGGTCTCCTGAATACGGGCATCCAGCTCTTTGGAAAGCTTCGGGTCGCCGTGGAACTTGAAAGACGGCAGGCCATCGAGGCTGGTACCGTCCTCTGCGCTGAGGTAGTCCTTGATATCAAACGTTCCCGCACGGTTCACGATGTAACGTACGTCATAGACACGGGAGCCTGGCTCTTCGATGACGCGGGCAATGCGTACGTTCACTGCCACGCCCCATTTGTATGGGGTCACGGTCACCGGAGGCCCGCTGTACGTGACGATGGCCGCCTGCTCCACGCCCAGCGGCACGTTGAGCAGGTCAGACTCCACCTTCGGCTGGGCATAAAAGTACACCAGCAGCGCTGCGGTGAGCGCGGGTATGAGCAACAGCCCTCCTACCGCGATCCAGGGGACGCGGCGGACTTGGGTTGCAGGCTCAGGAGATTCCATGTCGGTCATTGTGCGAAAGGGCAGTCTTATCTTCCTCCGGCGGCGCCAAAGCCACGGCGTTTCAGGAAATGACGCAACGGTACAAGAATGGGCTGATCCGTTTGCAGACGCAGGTAGTCGACGCCAAAGCGTGCCAGCTCACTCTGCCACCCTTCGGCATCGATCCAGGATCGCCGCCCGTGTCCGACAAAACCCCGGCCGGACTCCGCCTCCACGCCGCGGAAAAGGCCCGCCCCTTTCACTCGCAACTCCGCCGGATCCTGGAGATGCAGCACCATGCAGTCATGCTCCTGTGCCACCACTTGCAAGGCAGGCAGCGCCTCAGGATCGTGCAAGTCGCTCAGCACGATCACCATGGTGCGCCGTTTCAGGGATGGGGCAACTTCACGGGCCCTGTGCGCCAGTGAGGTCTCCTCCAGGAAGTCGTGGTGCCTGAGTTGGTGGGACCACTCTAGGACCACATTCCGGGACAGTGTGGGTCGCACATGCAGTTCGCGGGCCCCACAGCCCAGCAGCCCCACGGGGGTCATGTTCGCCTGGGCCGCGAGGGCAATGCCCGTGGCGATGCGTACCGCCCAGGCATACTTGCTCAGCGCCTGGGAGCTCACGCACATCGAAGCAGAGGTGTCGAGGAGAAGGTAGAGCGGGATCTGCTTTGGCTCCTGGAACTCCTTGATGAACAGTTTCCCCGCGCGGGCGGAGACTTTCCAGTCAATGAACTTCACCGGATCCCCGGGCACGTAGAGGCGTGATTGCGCATACTCCAGCCCGGCACCGTGGAAAACAGACTCCTCCTGCCCGAAATTCAGGCTGTTCGCGAGTTGTTTCACCGATACCTCGAACTGCCGTGCATCCACGGGGTCCTGGTCGAGCTTGATCTTGCGGCGCATGGCGGGGGCAGGAAAAAATCAGGCGAGATCTTCCAGAATGGACTCCAGCACCTGGGCTGCCGTGTGGCCCATGGCCGAGGCCTCGTAGCTCACACGGATGCGGTGCAGCACCACATCTGCGGCGAGATCGAACAAGTCCTCCGGAGTCACGAAGTCCCTTCCATGAATCACGGCACGGGCACGGGAGGCATTGATCAAGGCCAGACCGGCACGGGGGCTACAGCCAAAGTCCAGCTGCTTTGACTCACGGGTACGGCGCACCAGCTCCACACAGTGCTTCACAAAAACTTCACTGACATGCACGGCCTGCACCGCCTCCATTGCGGTGACCAGATCCTCAACCGACGCTCCGGGAGAGTCGTCGATCATGTCGAAAGCCGAGCGAGGCACGGCTCCGCCGCCTTCGCGACGCAGACCCATGTTGAGCTGACGCTGCAGGATCTGCTGCTCGTCTTCACGACCAGGGTAGCCCAGACGATGCAGGAGCATAAAGCGGTCGAGCTGCGCCTCAGGGAGTTCAAAGGTTCCTGACTGCTCCACGGGGTTCTGCGTCGCGATGACGAGGAAGGGGGTGGGCAGTTTCAGGTTCTGCCCGCCGATGGTCACCTTGCGCTCCTGCATGGCTTCCAGCATCGCGCCTTGTACCTTGGGAGCCGCGCGGTTGATTTCGTCAGCCAGTAGCAGGTTGGTAAAGACCGGCCCTTGGTGAATGCGAAACTCGCCCGACTTCTGGTCGATGATCTCGGAGCCGATGATGTCCGAGGGCAGCATGTCCACCGTGAACTGCACGCGCTTGAAGTCGAGGTTGATCGCCTTGGCAATGGTGTTGACCAGCAGCGTCTTTGCCAGACCCGGCAGACCCTGCAACAGCAGGTGCCCGCCTGTGAGCAGCGCAATCATGACACGCTCCACGACAACATCCTGGCCCACGACGATCTTGCCAACGCGTTCCCGCACGCCGGCGACGAACTGTTGGGCTGATTGGGCTCCCGGCGGCCGGGCAGGCGGAGCTTCAGTGATGGTTTGCTTGAGCATAGAAGAAGAGTTCGAGGGAAAAATGAATGCCTTGAGGATGCGTCTTAGCAGGCGAGGTCCAGCCACTTCCTGGCGATGCCTTTCAGGTCCGATTCAGACATCGGCGCCCCGTGGTTGCCGAAGCATGACTGCTGCACCTTTTGCAGATCCTGCTGAAGCTCCTGGTGCTGGGGCTCTTGCAGGCTGACGAGGGGACTGGTCCGAAGGCGACGCAGCAGCGCAACGACGGAGAACCCGTCCAGGGTGGCCGGCATCTTGAAGACATCGCGGGCTCGCAACGGGCGGTCTCCGGCACCCGCTTTGCGCCGGGTGATGGCGAAGATCACTCCCCCCAGTAAGAGGGCCAGCGCCGATCCTCCAGCCACAAGCCAGCGCGTCATGGAAGGTGCGGGTTTTACTCCCACAGCACCACTGCCCGTCTGTTGGCCGAGGGTCAGCGTTGGTGCCGGCAGGGCCGCCAGGTTCATGTCATCATAAGTCTGGTACACCACTGCGGCATCCTTCGCCTTGGGCGTGGGGAAGTGGAACTCGGTGGGACCTTCCGCGGCACGGATGGGGTCACCATCCAGAGCGATCGTCCAGAGGCGCTCCGTCTGCGGCGCCACCTGATCGCCCCAGGTGTTGATTTCCTTTACCTGGAGCCCTTCATGCGGATTGATGGCGCGCACGCCGATGGACTTCTTGAGGGCTTCGAGATCCAGCAGGTCCTCCAGATCAGGCACCAGTCCGCTGGAGGTGGCCTTCACTTCCAGAGGCAGCGTCCCGTTGATCTGAAACTGCCGGGTGTCGAGGGTTTGCGTCACCTCGATCTGGCGGGCCGGGCGCGGAGGCACGGTGCCCGCGTCCACCTTGATCAC
>JBGGMQ010000886.1:0-2858 GCA_041287975.1 Verrucomicrobium sp.
GGAACTTCTTGGCGAGTCGCACCAGGTCGGCTTCCGAATATGTCTGCTTTTTTGCCATGGGAGGAGGGTGCGCATATAAAAATAGCATTGCACTATCTTTTCCCTTGAAATCCTCCCCGCATCCATGGCATGAAGTCGTATAGAAGGGAGAACTCTCGTTTTTATGCATATACCCCGTACTGAATCACCCAAAGACGTCGGCATCTGGATCCGTGTTTCCACCGAGGAACAAGCCCAGGGCGACAGCCCCGAACATCACCTTGAACGTGCCAAAAGCTATTGCGCCTCCCGTGGCTGGAAGATCAGGGAGGTGTATGACCTCGCCGGTCAGAGCGGCAAGTCCGTCATGCAGCACCCCGAAGCCCAACGCATGATGAAGGACGTGAAGCGGGGTCACATCTCGGGCCTCGTCTTTAGCAAACAGGCCCGCCTGTCCCGCAATCTCCGGGAAGTACAGGATTTCAGTGACTTCTTCGACACCCACCATGCCGACCTGATCTCCCTGAGCGAAGCGATTGATACGAGCACGGCCGGAGGACGCATGTTCTTCAATCTCTTGGGAGTTTTTGCCCAATGGGAACGGGAGGAGATTGCAGAGCGGGTCAGCGCGTCAGTCCTGACCCGTGCCAAGCTCGGCAAGACCATCAATGGTCAGGCTCCGTACGGGTATGTATGGAAAGACAAGAAGCTCGTCCTGCACCCTGAGGAAGCTCCTATCCGCCGACAGGCGTTTACCCTGTTCTTGCAGCACCGCCGCAAGGGCACCGTGGCCAAGCTGCTGACCGCTGCCGGATACCGCACCCGGGAGGGCAATGACTGGCATGACATGCAGGTAGCGCGGGTCCTGACTGATCCGAGCGCCAAGGGTACTTACATCTTCAACAAGTACCGCAAGCACGGGCCATGGGTGAATACCATCAAACCCGAGAATGAATGGGGGAAGGTTGACTGCGAACCTCTCGTGCCGTTGGAGACTTGGAACCAGGTCAACCAGCTGATCGAGGAGCAAAGCAAGGGCCGGAAGCGCCCCGGACCTCCGCCAGTCCATGTCTTTGGCCACCTGACCCGCTGCGCCTGCGGCACCAAGATGTACGTCCGTACCGGCACCCCGAGGTATTTTTGCCGGAAATGTCTCAACAAGATCCCCATGGACGACTTGGAAGCCATCTTCCTTGAGGAATCCAAGGCCTTCTTTGCTGATGCTTCCCGAGTATCTCGGTGCCTGTCCGAAGCTCAGAAGGGACTGGCTGAGAAGGAAGAGGCCTTGGGAGCCCATGAACGGGAGATTGCCAAGGTACGCGAGGAGATGGGGAGGACCCATCGGCTGTACCTGGATGGTAGTGTCACCTCACAGGGGTTCGGGGACTTCTACAAACCCGCCGAGCAACGTCTCAACCAGTTGCTCTCCGAACTCCCAAGGCTTCAGGCGGAGGTGGATCTCCTGAAGGTGAACAAGCTCTCGACGGATGATGTCGTGTCGGAAGCGACCACCCTTTATGATCGCTGGCCGAAGATGGGGACCGATGAGAAGCGGAAGATTGCCGAAGCCCTCGTCGAAAAGATCGTCATCGGTGACCGCGAAGTGACCATAACCTACAGTCACCTCGCTGGTTCCGAAGAAGCGTGTACGAACCAACAGGAGTTAAGGCAGGGATGAGGGGAAAGGGCGCTCCCAACTGGCACAACGGATGATCCCAGTGGAAAGCGATCGATATCGCATTCCGGACTCTGTCCCTGCGTTTGCAAATAACTGAGCTGCGCTGGGATTCAAAGTCGATTCCAAACCCCGCTTGAAAGGATCCGGATTCGCCCTTAGGCTTCGCGCCCAACAATGATCGTTGAATTTACAAAGATGAACGGGGCGGGGAATGACTTCGTCCTGATTGACAACCGCAACCGCGAGGTCTGGCTGACCCGGGAGCAGATCGTCCGCCTGTGCCATCGCCAGCGGGGCGTCGGCGCCGACGGCCTGATCATGCTCGTGCCCTGCGAATCGGGCAAAGCCGACTGGGCTTGGGAATTCTTCAACAACGACGGCAGCGTGGCCGACATGTGCGGCAACGGCGCCCGGTGCTTCGCCCGCTTCATCCAGCGCCTGACGCAGGTGGATAGCGACGTCACTTTTGAAACCGGCGCGGGCATCATTCACGCCGCCTTCAACGGTGAGATTGTCACCGTCGGGCTGACCCCGCCCAAGGACTTGCGCCTCAACGAACCGGTTCCCCTCAGCATCGGAACCCAGTCCGTCTGTTCTCTGAACACGGGCGTGCCTCATGCCGTGACCTTTGTGCCGGACGCCGACAAGGCCATGATCAACAAGGTGGGCGCAGAGATCCGTTTTCACCCTCATTTCTCGCCCAAGGGCACCAATGTGAACTTCGTACAGATCCTCGGTCCCGGTCACATCCGCGTCCGTACCTATGAGCGTGGTGTGGAAGGGGAAACGCTGGCCTGTGGCACGGGTGTCTCGGCGGCGGCGATGGTCACCTCGCGGGTCCACGGCTTTCCTTCTCCCATCAAGGTGCAGGTCCAGGGTGGCGACACGCTGGAGGTCAGTTTCACCGGCAACAGTGTGGGCTTCAGCGACGTACGACTGACCGGCCCGGCGGACTTTGTGTTCGACGGCTGCATCAGCCTGTAAGGCGGACGACTCCCGAATCTCTAAAAAACGGACTCGCCAAAGGGGCGGGATTGCCCAAATTTATCCACTCTTGTGAAAACGAACGTATTTGCCGGTACCTACACTGCCATTGTCACCCCGTTTCGCGACGGGAAGGTCGATGAACCCGCACTCGAAAAGCTGATCAAACTGCAGATCAAGGGCGGCGTGGACGGCATTGTGCCCATGGGCACCACCG
>JBGGMQ010000887.1:0-2552 GCA_041287975.1 Verrucomicrobium sp.
CACGATGTCCGCTCCTTCTTTTTTCCTTCTAGTCCATTCCCCACCGTCATGGAGTCCTTGATCCTCGAACGCCCTTCCGCCCGAGCTGAGCTTTTCCTGCAAGGGGGCCATCTGGCCAGCTACGAGGTGCGTGGGCTGCCAGTGCTCTTCCTGAGCAAGCGGGCGGAGTTCGCGCCGGGCAAGGCCATTCGGGGGGGCATTCCTGTTTGTTTTCCGTGGTTCGGCCCACACCCAACGGATCCCAACCTGCCGGCGCATGGCTTTGCCCGTACGGCGCACTGGCAGTTGATTGAGCGGGGCGCAGATTTTGCTGTGCTGGGACTGAGCTCCAACGTGCGGACGCTGGCCCAATGGCCGCATGCGTTTGAGGTAAACTACCGGATCAAGCTGCTGGAGACCGGTCTGCATCTGGAGTTTGAGGTGGAGAACACCGGGGCCAGGCCCTTCACGTTTGAAACGGCGCTGCATTCTTACTTCGTGGTCTCTGATGTCAAAGAGGCCGTCGTTGAGGGACTGGATGGCAAGACGTACCTGGATCACGTGACAGGCAACGATCGCAAGGTGCAGGCGGGGAATGTCACCTTCACTGGGGAGACGGACCGTCTCTATGTGGATGCTCCAGGACCCGTGCGATTGAGAGACGAATTTCGCACCATCCGGATCATCAATCTGGAAGGGTGGCGCAGCACTACGGTCTGGAACCCCTGGACGGAGAAGGCCCGTGCCTTGAAGGATCTGGGTGAGGATCAGTGGCCCGGCTTCGTGTGCGTGGAGGCGGGCTTTGCTGCCGATGATGCCGTGACTCTGGAGCCAGGCGACCGCTACCGACTGGCGGTGGAGATCAAAGTGGATGAGGTGCCGTGACCGGCTTCGCCGGAGACGCCAGACTGGAAGACACCAGACTTCAGACATGAGCTGACGCATGCCTCACACTCCTGATATGAGCGCGCGCCAGCTCTGGAAGCGCGATTTCTGAATCGCCGTTGACCGCGATGCGCAAACAACGGTGACCAACCTCAACGAAGCCCATTGCCAGTGTAGAAGAAGCGTCTCGCTTCTCGGTCCGCTTGCCTGTTGACGCCAGTCCCGCTGACGATGCGAAACGTCATTTGGCCTCAACATCTCCGCGAACCCAGTCGCCGACGCGTCTTTTCACGCACTCTTCAAGGCTTCATCTTCACCAGCACGCGCAGGCGCTTGTGAGCGTAGGTGGAGGCGTTCTGCTTGAAGGTCCAGTCCTTCGTGTCACCGTCACCGGCACTGTTGCCGATGCCGATGTCCGCCTGTGGGCCGGTGATCCAGTGGTTGAGGGCGATCAAAGTGACGCCTGCGACGTGATGATGAATCTGCATGGAGCCATAGCCGTCGGGCGTCTCCGTGATCTGGTCGCCGAAGTCATAGACCGCGTCTGAGGCTTTGGGCACGGCTGCGGTGTTGGCTGGACCGTAGTTGTCGCACCAGAATTCGAGGTTCACGCCATCGCCTGCGGGGCCATTGGGCAGGCCAGGGACGTTGCTGACGATGCTGGCATTCTTCACGGGCATCTGGAATCTCGCGCCAGAGGCCGTGGTGGGCACGCCGAGCTTTTTGAGCTCATTGGAAAAGCCGTCGGCAGAGACGAAGCAGTACTTCAGGCCACCGGTGTTGTCGCGAAGTTCGAGGAACCACGCGATCTTCTCCACGGTGCCCTTGAGCTTCTCTGAGTTGTCCACTTCATAGGCGGGAGCAGGGCCCAGCCTGGCCAGATCCAGATCATAGAGGAGCTGGTAGCCTGCGGCCTCGGGCACTTTGGTCTTGAGGATGTCCACCGTGAGGATGTTGCCCGCCCGGAAGGGGTAGGCGGGCCAGCCAGCCCCGTTCACGAGATTGGGTTGAGCCTGTTTGCTCCAGCCGTAGCGCACTGCCGTGGGTTTGGCCACTTCCGGGGCGGAGAGAAGGACGGAGTCACCTTCGATGGTGGCCTGCGCTTTGGCGTAGCCCGTGTCTTCGCCAATGACTTCGAACCAATCCAAGGGCTGACCGTTGCGGGATTTGAGTCCGCCATCCGCGTGGTCAAAGGTCACACGCAGACGGTTGCCTTCGGGTTTCAAGCTTTTGAAAACCGGACCAGAGGCCACGACTTCTTTTTTGCCGTAGGTGTGCTTAAGGGCCTGCATCGCCAGACGGCGGCCGACGTCCTGTTTGTTCTTGGGATGGATGTCGTTGAGCTCGGCGATGTCCATGGTGGGGACAATGCCGGTGTTGGGGATGGAGAGGGCGGCGTACTGTGCCTCCCAGAAGGTGGGCAGCACGTCCTCCGGCTCCGCTCCGTACATGAACGGGGCGATCTGCACATAATAGAAGGGGAATTCCCCCTGGTTCCACACCTTGCGCCAGCCATTTACGAGCGCCTTCATCTTCTCGGTGTAGAGCATGCCTTCACCGTGGTTGGATTCACCCTGGTACCAGATGGCTCCGCGAATGGGGAAGCCCACGTAAGGGTTCACCATGGCATTGTAGAGGGTGGTGGGCTCCTGATGACTGGTGAAGGGCTTCAACTCATTCGGGAACGC
>JBGGMQ010000888.1:0-4820 GCA_041287975.1 Verrucomicrobium sp.
GATGGGGGCAGAGTTGCTGCGCTTGACCTTGCGGACAGCCAGCGGCGAAGCCGTGCCCAAGGCCGTGGCGCTGGGGCAGGATGACTTCCTGCCGTGGAAGCGCGGGGTGTCGTTGTAGATGAAGAGGATTTGAGGACCGAAAGGGCGGTTCGGGATACTACCCATATCTGGGATGTGATGACGCTGCAGACGCCTGGCTAGAGCCTCCTCACGTCGGCTGCTACGAATGCTGAGGCGGCGGGGTTTTGGGGAAACTTGGGTACCGCGAGGGTTGATGTTGCCTTTACCGCCCTGGAGGCTTCGCCAGTTGCGACAGCGGTCAGGCAATTTTCGCCTCTCAAGGTCATCGTTTCCCTACTGTCCAAAGCGCATTCGCTTCCGGATGTAGCTGCCGACGTGAGGAGGCACTAACTGCGCTTCTATGACAACGCTTCGCCCCAGACAATAGAGTCTCCAGACTTCCTGAAGGTGCCGCAACACCGCCCCTGACTCAGGGAACGACCTCAGAGCCTCGCTATCTATGAAACAACCGCGCGAGTCTCCCCAACCCTCACCCGACCAATCGCGGGGTCACTGAGCCCCAGTTCTCCGTTCTCAATCCTTCCGGCGTAGCGCCTTCCGAATCTCTCAGCCCCTGCTACCTCGATGCTGAAGTCATACCAACGATGGCTTCCGTCAAAGTCGAGCACCACACGAACGGTCTGCCCTGGATCAAGCACGTACTCGATCACCGCAGTTGCTCCCAGATGATGGGTGAGGACGACCTTCATCCTTTGGGATCGCTCCTGATTGATGAGGCTGAGCACCCCTTTGCCGGTGGCTCGCCCTTCTTTGCTGCTTTCACCCTCAAAGCCGACTTCCAGAGCGGGTTCATCAATCGCACCATGGAACTCCCGGTAGAATCCATTCGGTCCGTAAGCACGGAGATGGTAAGAACCGAACTCAAAAGCGCTCACCTTCCACCCATAGGACAGACTGTCACCTGCGCTGACCGCGAACGACCAGCGACGACATGACTCAAACGGGGGTTCCGTCTGCCCGAGCATCGGGGTATCTTCCGGGCCGTATTTGCCGGGTGCATAGACCTGAAACGGTGCGCCGGCTGACCCGGCACCAAAGGCCCGGTTGGCCGCCTCGAAAGTGATCTCAAACGTGCCCGCACCGCGATCCAGACGTCCATCGGCCTTCAACTCATAGGGCAGCGCACACGACGGCCGTTGCCCTGTCTCCTGCCTCGGGAGAAGCCGCGACTCTGCAGGTGCCCGTCGGATGCCCTCGATTTCGTCTGTCTCCAGGCTGTGAAAGGAAGCAGGCAAACCCTTGCTCCGGCTGCGATGGATCTGCTCGACGAAGCCATCCCGAAGCACGGGAACGGGATGAGCTGCCTTTTCAGGAGCTCCTTTCTTGAAAGCGGAAGTGAGGTCACCACAGATGGTGCGCCGCCATGCGCTGATGTTGGTCTCTCTAACCTCCTGCCCTGACCGGTTGTGCAGAAACACCTCCAGAAACTGGAGGATCGAGGTGTGGTCGAACACCTGGGAGCAGACCTTGCCCCCGCGCGTCCAGGGTGAGGCGATCACCATGGGCACACGGTAGCCCAGGCCAATGGCATGACCCAGTTCATCGAACTCCTGAGTCGTGTCGACCCCTTTGGAGACAGCACCCGTGTGAGCCTGCTCCGTGTGCGGTGGCACAAAGGGCGGGACGTGATCATAGTAGCCGTCGTTTTCATCATAAGTGAGGATGAATACGGTCTTCTTCCAAACCTCCGGATTCTGCGTCAGGATCTCCAGCACTTCAGAGACATACCAGGCCCCGTACCAGGGAGCGGAGGGGTGGTCTGAGAACGCCTCAGGGGCTGCCAGCCAGGCGACGGCAGGCAACTTACCTCCCATCACATCCTGGCGAAATTGATACAACACATCCCCCGCCGGCACTTTCACCTCACGCTCCACGTCACCATCACGATAGCGCAGTGTTTCGAGCTCACGGTGTTTTGGGTCACCGGTATTCGTGACAAAGGCGCGCTCATGCAGACTGCGCTCTCTTGCTGTCAGCGCGGTATGACGCTCTGGAGTGTATTGCGCGATCTCCTCCTCCAGCCTGGCCAGCTCCGCACGACGCCGCGAAACCAGCTTCTCTGCCTTCGCCACCTCTTCCGGTGCTTGCGCAGGAGGTAGCTCCATGGAGGCGGCCAGCAGACCTCGCAGTTCATCGGCGCGCTTCCTGACAAACGCCATGCGCGCCGGGTGCAACCGCAGGTGATACTGGGAAAAATACTCCAGGGGATTGTCGCCGAAATTGGCTAGCCAAGGCTCCTCTTCGTGATCGAGTCCTGTCGGGATGTAGAGTTCGTTTTGATAAAATTTCCACGAGATCCCCTGCTCCTCCAGTCTCTCAGGGAAGGTGACCCAGCCTGCGGGCGAGTCATGATCGATCTGGTAGTTTTCCAGTCGTGCCAGTGCAGAGGGATCACGCGGATCGCGATTGGTTCCCGACCAAAGGAAAAGCCGGTTGGGCGTGGTGCAAGACTGGATCGACGAGAAATACTGATCGCAAACCGTGAAGGCATCCGCAAAAGCATAGTAGAAAGGCACGTCCCGCCGGTCATAGAATCCCAGAGTAAGGGGCATGTCTGCATAGTCCTTCACCCCGGACCTCTTCTCCAGCAGCCACTGGTCATGCTTACCCTTGTTGGTCGCGGCCACCTGGGACTTGCGATCATGTGGAAGGTCTCTCATCCAGGTGGATTTGGACTCGTGGAGGTTCAGTCCAAAGGGCGCGTACGTGTCGCCTTTCTTATCCGTCTGGAGCCACACAGGATTGCCGCCCGGAGTGTTGATCGCCCGGGGATCATCGAATCCCCGTACCCCCTGCAGCGTGCCATAGACATGATCAAAGGAGCGGTTCTCCTGCATAAGGATCACGACGTGCTCAGCATCCGCAAACGTGCTGCCTTCCGTCGGTTCAATGCTCAACGCCTTCAGAATCGAATCGGGAAAGAGCGGCAGCGTGCCCAGCCCTCCAGCAAGGGTGGCCGCCCGCTTCATAAAATCCCGTCGAGTCTGCATAGATGGCAAACGTCTTTTGGTCGTGTTCTGTTTCCCTGCCGCGGCCTTCTTTCCCACTATCCGCCCTTGGGGAAACTGCTCGGACGAGGGCAGCCGCAGTACTATTTCTTCGATGGCAGGCTCGCCTCCACCCTTCCCGCAGGCAGCACAGCCCCTCCCTGCTGCAGGATGAAGCCGGTCACTTTCCCGTCCTCACTTTTTGTAAACAGAATCTCGACGCGGACGATCTTGCTGAAGAAGCGCAGTGGCTCGGCTTTGACGGGAAAGTAGGCCAGCTCAGGTTGCCCGCCGAGACGTCCCATGAGGACGCCTGCCTTGGCATCCTCACGAAAGACCATCTTGCCTGCAATCAGCTCATAGGTCCCAGCGAGGGGAGCCAGTTGCCCAGGCTCGGGTTTGACTGACTCTGGCTCCGCATACCGGGCCGCCTCCAGCTCCGCGCCATGCTGGGTGAGCTTCACTCCTTTGATCGCACCCTTGTCATCACGCTGGAAGGTGAAGGTGGCATCCACACTGTCATTGCGGAACTGGTCTTTGCCTGCAGGCCGCACCTTGCTCCAGACCTGGCTGGCCAGGCGAACCTGAAGTGAATCTTTCACCACCCGGCTGCGCAATACGCCGAGCCCGGGGAAATCAAATGTGGCGACGTAGTCCGTGAGTTTGACACCTTCCGGAAGGGGCTCTTCCTGGAAGCAAGGTTGGGGGCTCATCTCCCGCCAGAGATACTGCCGGGCCGCGATGTCCGCGATCATGGCTGTGTTGAGACCACCCACACCCTCCATGGAATTGCACAACACTGTCACCGTCACTTTCTGGTCCGGATAGCGGCGCAGTTCACTGGAAAAGCCGTGCAAGCCACCACTGTGGGAGATCACCTTCAATCCTCGCACCTCATCCGCCATCCAGCCGAAGGCATACTTCTGGGCGAAGGCTCCCGCCGCCTCACTGCCAGCTTTGGGTTCAGGAGTGTGCGCCTTTTTGCGGGACTCAGGAGTCAACACGTGGTCGCCAAAGACAGCCTCGTTCCAGCGCTGGAGATCCCCCACAGTGGAGTACAACTCCCCGGCCCCGCCCGCCTGGGACATGTGCCAGTCCACCGCGGGACGCCATTTGGAGCCAGCCTCCTGGTAGCCCCGGGCCTCAAAGGCGAGCCCAAGGGAAGGCCGGTGCGGCCCCGTGCTGTACATGTGCTGGGAAAGATACACCCGGCGTTGCAGGAGACTGTCATAGCTCTCACCAGAGGCACGACGCACCACCTCCGCCAGGAGGAAATAACCGGAATTGCAGTAGGCGAACCCCGCCCCCGGAGCAAAGTCCGGCGGCAGATTCTGAAACCCTGCCATCATCTGCTCCGGAGTGCGCGGTTCCTTGACGTGAGTCATGAAGTCCGGCAAGGAAGTGTAGCTTTTGATCCCGGAGGTGTGGGTAAGCAGATGCTTCAGTGTGATCTTGTCCCCACCCGGATAGTCAGGGAAGAAACGGCTCAGAGGATCGTTCACACTAAACCTCCCCTCCTCCTCACAAAGTAACACCGCACTGGCCACAAACTGCTTGGTGATGGATCCGATGCGAAACACCGTCCCGGGCGTGACGGCCTCTTTCGTGGCGAGGTTGGCCATGCCGAAGCCCGCCTCCCAGAGAATTTTGCCATCCCGGGATACCAGCACTGCGTAGCCTGGGGTCTCACCGCTTACCTCAGCCGCGATCACTGAGTTCAATACCCGCTCCGGCGCAGGAAAGGGTCGCTGG
>JBGGMQ010000889.1:0-3037 GCA_041287975.1 Verrucomicrobium sp.
TTAAGCGAACACTGTTCAAACAAACAATTATCCGCAGCGATTCTCCCTCAAAACCACGCCCTCGTCAAGTTTTGGTGCACGAAGAAGCGTTCTCTTCACGAACCTTGAGGCTTTTTAGGAATCCGGAGCAATTCCGCCACTTTTCCCACGGCAATGAGTCGGTGTGGGATCGAAGGATTCCAGGCAAGAGAACCTCAATTCACCCAGTGAGTGCCTTCTGCAAGATGCAGTAGGCGGCAGGCTGGAAGCCCGCGCTCCCCAAGCTGCTGGATTAGCCCGAGACAGAGTCGCCTGCAGCAAAGGTCTGAGCTTTCAACGATGAGTCGGGCGTATGGTTTGAAGGCCTGAGCCATCTTCATTTGCCCATGCCTCGTACTGGGAAAGAGTGCGACCGGCTGGAAGCCGGTCGCACGAACAGGCAGGATGCCTGTTTCACCATCATCACCACTTGTACCCGAGAGAGACACGAACGGTGCGACCGGCGCTCTGGTAGTAGCCGAAGCCGTCGCTGCTGTAAGTGGTTTCGTCGGCAACGTTGTCGACATTCAGTGCCACGGTCCAGGGACCGCGGACATAACGGGCGACGAGATCCACGCAGAGAACGCTGTCGTTCTTCGCGGTGTTGCTGGTGTCCTGATAGCTGGGGCCAGTGTAGCGAACGCCGCTGCCAAGGGTGAGGCCCTGGAGGGTGCCATCGGTGAAAGAGTAGGTCACCCAGCCGGAGGCGGTTTTCTCTGGAGTCTGGCCAGGGGTTTTGCCTTCGTCGCCATCAGCACTCTTGGTGATCTCAATGTCCATGAGAGTCAGGCTGCCAAGCAGGGTGATCCGGTCGGTGATGCCGACATTTCCTTCCAACTCGACGCCCTTGGAGGTCCATTCGCCGTTGGCCTTCATGAATGCCTGGTTTCTGGGGTCAGTGGTCAGCACATTGTCCTGGGTCAAGTGGAAGGCAGAGAAGGTGAGCCCACCGCGGAAGTCCTTGGGCGCGTATTTGAGGCCCACTTCAAATTGATTGCCTTCTGTGGGGTCGAAGGTCGTCCCTTGGGCGTCCACGCCAGAGTTGGGGAAGAAGGAGGTGGAGTAGCTCGCATATGGAGCCAGGCCGTTGTCGGCGAGATACATGAGTCCCAGACGGTAGCTGAAGGCTTTGTCGTCCTGTTCATCCGCGGAGCCGCCGCTGGTGCGCTCTGCGCTCTCTGACTTCACCCAGTCATGACGCAGACTGGCCACGCCCACCCAGTGATCATCGAATTTAATCTGGTCTTGCACATACGCACCGAACTGACGCACCTTCTGCTCAAACTCGGAGACAAGATCCGATGGCCGGGAGAAAGGCGCATCGTACTGGGGATTCAGCAGATCCAGCGTAGGCGCTGGGCCATCGTACTGACTGGATTTTGAAGTGGAGTATCCATAGTCAAACCCGGCCAGAATGGTTTGTTTGATCGGGCCCTGCTCCAGACGCCACTCGATCTGGTTGTCCACGGTCCACGCGCGGTTTTGCACGCTGTAACCGGAGGCGTACAGCTCCAGCTCGGTGGGTGAGACCAGGTCGCTGATGGAGAAATAACGCGAGGCGGAGTTGTAATGGGAGAACCGGGCGTTCTGGCGGAACGTGACGTTGTCACCCAGCTTCTGCTCCAGCTCATAGCCGATGCGCCAGATCTCACTGAGCTCACTGTCCCAGCGGGCGTCGTTGGTCTTTACAAAACCACCGGGCCCTTTGAAATATTCAGGGACCTGGGTGCTCTCCCAACGCAGGTAGCTGCTGAGGAGGGTGATCGTGGTGTCCTTGGTCGGCTTCCAGGTGAGGGAGGGTGCGACGAAGATGCGCTCGCTGTCCACGGTGTTGCCGTTGGGGTCCTCCTCGGTATTGCGGTAAAGGCTGGTGAGGCGATAGGAAAGAACATCGTCGGCGAGCAGGACGTCGCCGAAGTCGAGGCTGCCTTCATAGGACTCGCCCGTGCCATACTCGAAGCCGACCTCGCCGAAGCGGGCGTTCTTCGGCTTTTTGCTGACGTTGTTGATCAAGCCACCGGGGGTCGACTGACCGAAAAGGACAGAGCTGGGCCCTTTGAGCAACTCGATGCGCTCTAGGCCGTAGGTTTCCATCACCTCGTAGTTGTAGAGGCGCATGCCATCGAGGTACTGGCTGTTGAAGCTGTCAAAGCCACGGATGTTGATCCACTCGTAGCCGCGGGGGTCGTAGCCGTAGGTGTCCGTCGTGACGCCGGCACTGTAGCGCAACGCTTCGGAAGTCTGCTGGTTGCCGCGAAGTTCGATCATCTCGCGTGGGACCACCGAGATGGACTGGGGCGTCTCCAGCAAGGAAGTGCCCGTCTTCAGGGCGGCGGTGGGCAACTCGGCATTCAAGTCCACCACGGTGGGCTCGGCAGCGGCCACGACGGTGACCTCCTCCAGGACTGTGGTATTGCCGGGTGCTGAAACGGGAGCGGGTGTGGCAGCAGGTGCGGATGCGGCTTGCTGCGCCCAGGTGAGGACAACGGGCGAGGCGACGGCAGTGCCGATGATGACGGGGAGTGCCCGGAGCGTGCGAAGAGAATGGGGATACATGGGAGACTAGTCTTGGAGAGAGTCGTTAAACTTGGATAATAAGACTCAGTTGCAAGAACTATTGTTCTTCAGTGAAAAAGGCTTCATGGCGGACACTAGGAGGGGGGTGGCTTGGGCGCCAGCAGTGTAGCAGGACCGTCTCGGTCCTAGGTCGCTGTGAGAGAACACGTGCGAATTCCTCGACGTTTGCGGGCATCAACAGCCATCAGGACCGAGAAGCGAGACGCTTCTACCACACAGGTCGTGAGCTTCGCTGATGACTGGCATTCTGCCTCACACATCGCGGTCAGCAGCTGAAAGGTACGATACGAGACTTGTCCAAAGTCGGGGCTTCGTACCGTTCTTTGAGGCAGGTGCAGAGGGCCAACTGCGCGGTGGAGGGAGGATTTGTCGCTCAACTGGGAAGCTGCCTTGCCCTCTGCGAGTCTCATAACGAATCAGCATAACACCGATACTTAAATAT